>CANGUJ010000227.1 GCA_947456845.1 Burkholderiales bacterium
AAGAACGACGACGCCCTGGCGCGCAGGATGGCCGCGCTGTGCGACATCTATGTCAACGACGCCTTCGGCACCGCCCACCGGGCCGAGGCCACCACGCACGGCATGGCCAGGCATGCGGCGATTGCCTGCGCCGGCCCGCTGATGGCGGCCGAACTCGATGCGCTCGCCGCCGCCCTGGCGGCGCCCCGGCGCCCGCTGGTGGCGATCGTCGCCGGTTCCAAGGTCTCGACCAAGCTGTCCATCCTGCAGGCGCTTGCCGAGCGGGTGGACCACATGATCGTCGGCGGCGGCATCGCCAACACCTTCATGCTGGCCGAGGGCCTGCCCATAGGCAAGTCGCTGGCCGAGCCCGACATGCTCGCCGACGCCAGGGCGGTGATGGACAGGATGGCCGCCAAGGGCGGCTCGGTGCCCATCCCGGTCGACGTGGTGGTCGGCAAGCGGTTCGCCGCCGACGCGGCGGCGGCCACCAAGGCCGCGCGGGACGTGGCGCCCGACGACATGATCTTCGACATCGGTCCGCAGAGCGCCCGGGCGCTGGCCGGTCTCATCGCCGGTGCCGGCACCATCGTCTGGAACGGGCCGGTCGGGGTGTTCGAGTTCGACCAGTTCGGCGGCGGCACGCGCGCGGTGGCCGAGGCGATCGCCGCGTCCAAGGCGTTTTCGATCGCCGGCGGCGGCGACACCATCGCCGCCATCAACAAGTACGGCGTGGCGCAGAAGATCGGCTACATTTCGACCGCCGGCGGCGCGTTCCTCGAATTCCTCGAGGGCAAGGTGCTGCCCGCCGTGCAAGTCCTCGAAGAGCGCGCCTAAGCGGCGGCGCCGACGACCGCGGCCACGATACGACCACAAGGGCATGCCATGTCACGCAGCACCAAGATCGTAGCCACGCTCGGTCCGGCTTCCAGCGACGCGGACACCCTCGGGCGCCTGATCGCCGCCGGCGTCGACGTGGTGCGGCTGAATTTTTCGCACGGCAGCGCGCAGGACCACATCGCCCGCGCGAGGCTGGTGCGCAGCATCGCCGCCGAGCACAGGCGCGCGGTGGCCATTCTGGCGGACCTGCAGGGGCCGAAAATCCGTGTCGGCAGGTTCGCCGAAGGCAAGGTCCTGCTCGAGAGGGGCGCCGGCTTCGTGCTCGACGCCGACTGCGAACTGGGCAACGCCGAGGCGGTGGGCATCGACTACAAGGAACTGCCGCACGACGTCAAGGTCGGCGATGTCCTGCTGCTCGACGACGGCAAGATCGTGCTGGTCGTCGACAGGGTCGTCGGCAACCGCGTGAGCACCACCGTCGGGGTCGGCGGGGTGCTGTCGAACAACAAGGGCATCAACAAGCAGGGCGGCGGGCTCACCGCCCCGCCGCTCACCGCCAAGGACATCGAGGACATCAACACCTCGGTGGCGCTGGGGGCGGACTACCTGGCGGTATCGTTCCCGAAATCCGGCTCCGACATGTACATGGCGCGCGAACTCATGCGCGCCAAGGGCGGCAAGTCGCTCCTGATCGCCAAGATCGAGCGTGCCGAGGCGATTCCCGCGCTCGAGGAGATCCTCAAGGCGTCCGACGGCATCATGGTGGCGCGCGGCGACCTGGCCGTCGAAGTGGGCGACGCCGCGGTGCCGGCGCTGCAAAAGCGCATGATCCGCATGGCCCGCGAGATGAACAAGCTCTCCATCACGGCCACCCAGATGATGGAATCCATGATCACCTCGCCCGTGCCCACCCGCGCCGAGGTCAGCGATGTGGCCAACGCGGTGCTCGACGGCACCGACGCGGTGATGCTGTCGGCCGAATCGGCCTCCGGCAAGTTCCCGGTCGAGGCCGTCGAGGCCATGCACCGCATCTGCGTGGAGACCGACAAGTCCATGGACACCGAGGTCAAGCTCGACCAGGACTTCCTCAACCGGGTGTTCACCCGCATCGACCAGTCCATCGCGATGGCGGCGCTGTTCACCGCGCACCATCTCAAGGTCAAGGCCATCGTCGCCCTCACGCAGTCCGGCTCCACCGCGCTGTGGATGAGCCGCCTGAATTCGGGCGTGCCCATCTATGCCCTGACGCCGGAGACGGGAACCTACAGCAAGCTCGCGCTGTTCCGCGACACCCGCGTGTTCATGATGCCGATGGACGCGCCCGACCGCGACCGCCTGCTGGCCGACTCGGAAGCCTTCCTGCTCGCCGAAGGCGTGGTCGCCAAGGGCGACCTGATCGTCATCACCATCGGCGAGCCGATCGGCAAGGCGGGCGGCACCAACACCCTCAAGATCGTTCGCGTCGGCGAGCATAGCTAGGGACGCGCGCGGGCCGCCCCTTAAAATACCCCTTTTCGTCCCCCTGACAACCAGGAGTTTCCATGCCACTCGTCTCGATGCGCCAGCTTCTCGACCATGCCGCCGAAAACGGCTACGGCCTGCCCGCCTTCAACGTCAACAACCTCGAGCAGGTCCAGGCCATCATGGAAGCCGCCGCCGAAACCAACTCGCCGGTGATCATGCAGGCCTCGGCCGGCGCGCGCAAGTATGCAGGCGAAACCTTCCTCAAGTACCTGATCCAGGCGGCTGTCGATACCTATCCCGACATTCCGGTGGTGATGCACCAGGACCACGGCCAGTCGCCGGCGGTGTGCGAAGGCGCCATCAAGCTGGGCTTCTCCTCGGTGATGATGGATGGCTCGCTCATGGCCGACGGCAAGACCATCGCCGAATACGATTACAACGTCGACGTGACCCAGAAGGTGGTGGGCATGGCGCACCGGCTCGGCATCACCGTCGAGGGCGAACTGGGCTGCCTGGGCTCGCTCGAGACCATGCGCGGCGACAAGGAGGACGGCCACGGCACCGACGCCACCATGACCCGCGACCAGCTCCTGACCGACCCGGACCAGGCCGCCGATTTCGTCAGGAAAACCCAGATCGACGCCCTGGCGATCGCCATCGGCACCTCGCATGGCGCCTACAAGTTCTCGCGCAAGCCCACCGGCGACATCCTGGCCATCGAACGCATCAAGGAGATCCACAAGCGCATCCCCAACACGCACCTGGTCATGCACGGCTCTTCCTCGGTGCCGCAGGACCTGCTGGCCATCATCCGCGCCAACGGCGGCGAGATGAAGGAAACCTACGGCGTTCCGGTCGAGGAAATCCAGGAAGGCATCAAGCACGGCGTGCGCAAGGTCAATATCGACACCGACATCCGGCTGGCCATGACCGGCGCCATCCGCAAGTTCATGAACGAGAACAAGAGCCATTTCGACCCGCGCGACTACCTCAAGCCCGCGCGCGCCGCTGCCAAGGCGATCTGCAAGGAACGCTACGAACAGTTCGGCTGCGCCGGCCAGGCCTCCAAGATCAAGCCGATCCCGCTCCCCGACATCGCCGCCGCCTACGCCTCGGGCAAGCTGTCGCAGGTCGTCAACTAGGGGCCGTGCCGTCACGTGACCGTCCTCTACGAATCGTCCATCAAGAGCCTGCCATTCGTCTATCGCGGCAAGGTGCGCGACACCTACGCGGTGGGCGAGGACAAGCTCCTGATGGTCACCACCGACCGCCTGTCGGCGTTCGACGTGGTGATGGCCGAACCGATTCCCGCCAAGGGTCGGGTGCTCAACCAGATGGCCAATTTCTGGTTCGCCCGCTTGAGGCATATCGTGCCCAATCACCTGACCGGCATCGCGCCGGAAAGCGTGGTGGCCCCCGCCGAGATGGGCCAGATCGCCGGTCGCGCGGTGGTGGCCAAGCGGCTCAAGCCGCTCCCGGTCGAGGCGGTGGTGCGCGGCTACATCATCGGCTCGGGCTGGAAGGACTACCAGGCCACCGGCGGCATCTGTGGCATCGCGCTGCCGGCCGGCATGCAGCAGGCGCAAAAGCTTGCCCTGCCCATCTTCACACCCGCCAGCAAGGCCGAACTGGGCGAGCACGACGAGAACGTCGCGTTCGACCATGTGGCCAAACTCATCGGCGCCGAACTGGCCAACCGCGTACGTGAGATCAGCATCCGGCTCTACGAGGAAGCGGCACGCTATGCGGCCACCCGCGGCATCATCATCGCCGATACCAAGTTCGAATTCGGTCTCGACGCCGACGGCACGCTGACGCTGATGGACGAGGTGCTCACCGCCGATTCCTCGCGCTTCTGGCCGGTCGACCAGTATCGGGTGGGCGTGAGTCCGCCCTCGTTCGACAAGCAGTTCGTGCGCGACTACCTGGAAACGCTCACCTGGAACAAAAAGCCGCCGCCGCCGCCGCTGCCGGCCGAGGTGATCGAACGCACCGCGGCCAAGTATCGCGAGGCCCTGACGCGGCTCACCGGCGAGGAGCTGCGTCCATGAGCGAAGGTTCGGCAAAGCGTCCGGCGCCCGAAAAGCAGTCCAGGGCGCAGGTCGGCGTGGTGATGGGCAGTTCGAGCGACTGGCCGGTGATGGAGGCGGCGGTGAGGATCCTCGCCGAATTCGCCGTGCCGCACGAGTGCCAGGTGCTCTCGGCGCACCGCATGCCCGACGAGATGTTCGCCTACGCGGAAGGGGCGGCCCGGCGCGGCCTGTCGGCCATTATCGCCGGCGCCGGCGGCGCGGCGCATCTGCCCGGCATGATCGCCGCCAAGACCATCGTGCCGGTGCTGGGCGTGCCTGTGCCGTCGCGGCACCTGGCCGGCCTGGATTCGCTGTATTCCATCGTGCAGATGCCCAAGGGTGTGCCGGTGGCCACCTTCGCCATCGGCGAAGCCGGCGCCGCCAACGCAGCCCTGTTCGCGGTGGCCATGCTCGCGCGCGGCGACCGGGCGTTGGCGCTCAAGCTGGAGGCCTTTCGCAGGCGGCAGAACAAGGCGGCGCGCGACATGACCCTGCCGCCGGCCAAGTAGCCTGGCGAGGCCGCGATGTCCCATCCCATCACCCCGCCGGGCGCCTGGCTCGCCGTCCCACGACCGAGCCCGGACTTGAGGTAGCGAGGCCGCGATGTCCCATCCCATCATCCCGCCGGGCGCCTGGCTCGGTTTGCTCGGCGGTGGCCAACTCGGCCGCATGTTCTGCATGGCTGCGCAGAGCATGGGCTACCGGGTGGCCGTGCTCGATCCCGGCGCGGAAAGCCCGGCCGGCACGGTGGCCGACCTGCATATTCGCCGCGACTATCTCGACCCGCAGGGGCTGGAGGAACTGGCGCGCCTGTGCAAGGGGGTGACCACCGAGTTCGAGAACGTGCCGGCCAAGGCGCTGGAGTTCCTGGCCGGCCATTGCCTGGTCAGTCCGATGGCGTCCTCCGTGGCCATCGCGCAGGACCGCATCCGCGAGAAGCAGTTCATCGAAGCCACCGGCGTGGCGGTGGCGCCGCACCTGGTGGTGCGCAACGCGGCCGACCTGGACGCGCCGCCGGCGGCGCTGTTTCCTGGCATCCTCAAGGTGGCGCGCCTGGGCTACGACGGCAAGGGGCAGGCGCGGGTGGCGTCCGCGCAGGAGGCGCGCGCGGCCTTTGCCGGGTTCGGCGAGGTGCCGTGCGTGCTTGAAAAGCGCCTGGCATTGAAGACCGAGATCTCGGTGGTGGTGGCGCGCACCCGCACGACCGGCGTGGCGGTTTTTCCGGTGGCCGAGAACGAGCACCGGGGCGGCATCCTCGACACCAGCGTGGCGCCGGCGCGCATCGACGACGCCCTGGCCGAGGCGGCGCGCTCCGGCGCGCTGCGCATCGCCGCCGCGCTTGACTATGTGGGCGTGCTGTGCGTGGAGTTCTTCGTGCTCGATGACGGCGCCGTGCTGGTCAACGAGATCGCCCCGCGCCCGCACAACAGCGGCCACTACACCATCGACGCCTGCGTCACCAGCCAGTTCGAGCAGCAGGTGCGGGTGCTGGCCGGGCTGCCGCTGGGTGACACCCGCCAGCACACCCCTGCGGTGATGCTCAACATCCTCGGCGAATCCTGGCGTGGTTCGCATGCCGCCGATCCGCCGCCCTGGGAACGATTGCTGGGCCATGGCAGCGCCAAGCTGCACCTCTACGGCAAGTCGCAGGCGCGCCCCGGGCGCAAGATGGGCCATGTCACGGTGCTTGGCGTGACCCTCGACGACGCACTGGCATCGGCCGCGTCGGTCCGCGCGCTGATTGCGCCGTGAACCCGGCCGAAGTACGCCGCGCGGTCGAAATCCTGGAGCGCGGCGGCCTGATCGGACTGCCGACCGAAACCGTCTACGGTCTGGCGGCCGACGCCTCGAGCGCCGCCGCCGTGGCGCGCATCTTCGCGGCCAAGGGCCGCCCCGCCGACCATCCTGTGATCGTGCACCTGGCAAGCGCGGCCGACATCGACGCCTGGGCGATCGGGATTCCCGCGTCGGCGCGGCGCCTGGCGGAGGCCTTCTGGCCGGGACCGCTGACCCTCATTCTCAGGCGTGCGCCGCATGTGCTCGACGCCGTCACCGGCGGGCAGGACACCGTGGGCCTGCGCGTGCCCGCCCATGCGGTGGCCCATGCCGTGCTCGCCGCGTTCGCCGCAGGCCGTCCGGGCCGGCCCGCCGGCGTGGCCGCCCCGTCGGCCAACAAGTTCGGCCGCGTCAGCCCGACCACTGCCGCGCATGTGC
>CANGUJ010000228.1 GCA_947456845.1 Burkholderiales bacterium
CGGGCTGCGGAGGCCGGGGTTCCGGGCGTTCCGAAAAGGTCTTCCATGTCGCCCATGGTGGCGCGTGGGTGGGCCCGGGGAATGGCGGAGCCCGGATTATCGGCGAAAATCCGCATCTGCCGATTCATCCTTCTGCGCCATCCGCCATCCCTTCCAGAACGTCATGACCATCGACCTCACCGAATACGCCCACGGCATCAGCGCGCTCGATTCCGGCTTCCACCGTCCGCGCCTGGATGCCATCCACCTGATGCTGCAGGACGGCCATGCCGCCATCATCGACACCGCTACCACCCATTCAGTGCCGCTGGTGCAAGAGGCGCTCGCCGCCAAGGGCCTGACCGTGGCCGATGTCGACTATGTGATCCTCACCCATATCCATCTCGACCATGCGGGCGGCGCCGGCGAACTCATGCGCCTGATGCCCAACGCCCGGCTGGTGGTGCATCCGCGCGGCAGCCGCCACATGGCCGACCCCGCCAAGCTGTGGGCCGCGACCGTGGCGGTGTATGGCCGCGAACTGGCCGAGCGCAACTATGGCGTGATCGTGCCGGTGCCGGCCGAGCGCATCGTCGAGGCGGTGGACGGGCTGCAGATCGATTTCCGCGGCCGCACCCTCACCTTCTATGACGCACCCGGGCATGCCAGGCACCACATCGTGATCCATGATGCGCTTTCCGGGCATGTCTTCACCGGCGACATATTCGGCCTGGGCTACGAGGAGTTGCTCACCGACGGCAAGCGTTACTGCTTTCCCACCTCCAGCCCGACCCAGTTCGACCCGCCCGCCATGCATGCCTCGGTGGACCGCATCGCCGGCCTGAAGCCCGGCGCGGTATACGTCACCCATTACGCGCAGGTGACCGACGTGCCGCGCATCGCCGCCGACCTGCACCGTCTGATCGACGCGCATGCCGACCTGGCCCACCGCGCCGCGGCCGCCGGACTTTCCGGGCAGGCGCGCCACGCCTTTCTGAAGGAAGGCGTCGGCAGCATCATCCTGTCCGAGCGCGACCGCCAGGGCTGGCGCCTGTCCGACGCCGAGGTGCTGCGGGTGTTCGAGCTCGACCATGAGCTCAACGCCCAGGGTCTGGGCGACTACATCGACGCTCGCAAGACTTGACCATGCTGCAATCGGCCGTGATCTGCTAGATTTAGGGCCCTCAAGGGCGCGAAGGCGGAGGCCGGGATGCAGACGGATTCGGTGTTGGCGCGCGGGCTGTCGAAACGCTACGGGCGCGCCGACCGTGAAATCCGCAAGCTGATTCGGTCGCTGGCCGAGGTGCGCGCCTCGGCCGGCAAGAAGACGCTGTTTGGCGGCGACAAGGAGGCCGCTGCCGTCAAGGCCTTTCTGGAGCAGTTGTTCGAGACCTGTACCGCGCTGGTGGAAGTCAAGGCCCTCAATGTCGCCAGTTCCAAGGCGCAAAGCCTGTCGGCCATCAACTCCGTGCTGGGCAGCTACCGGTTGGTGTACCCCGACGAGATCGAAGCCTTCAAGGCCTGGGACGACTTCTTCCGCTATCAGGTGACGGTGCAACCCGACAAGCCCTGGCTAAAGACCACGGTTTGATGTGTCCGTCCGGCCAGCGGGGCGGCCGCTGGTGCGCTATACCGAAAAACGCGTGACAGATCCCTGCAGGGTGGCGGCCAGCCCCTGCAGCGAGCGGGCAGAATCCTTGGCCTGCTCCACGGCGCCGCTGTTTTCCTGGGCCATTTGCGCGATGCTTTCCACATGCCGGGCGATATCGTTGCTGGCCTGGCTCTGTTCCTTGAGCGCCGAGGAGATTTCCCGCACCGCGACCAGGACTTCGTCGGCGCTGGCGGAAAGTTCGCCAATCGCCCGCCCGGCTTCCTGGGACAGGCTCAGGCCCTTGGTGGCGCGCTCGACCGACTGGTTCATGTCGATGAAGACCTGGTCGGTGCTGGCCTGGATCTTGTCGATGGTGCCGGCAATCTCCGCGGTGGAGGCGGTGGTGCGCTCGGCCAGTTCGCGCACGGCGTCGGCGACGACGGCGAAACCGCGGCCGTCCTCGCCGGCGCGCGCCGCCTCGATGGCCGCATTGAGGGCCAGCAGGTTGGTTTGTTCCGCGATGTTCTTGATCACATCGGCGATCGAGGAGATCTCCTTGGATTGCGCCTGAAGCACGGTGACAAGACCGGCCGAGCGACGGATGCCTTCGGCGATGCCGGCCATTTCGGCTTCCGCGCTTTCCACCACGCGGCGCCCGTTGCCCGACAGTCCGGTGGCGTACGCGGTCTTTTCGCTGGCGGTCTGCGCGCTGTCGGTGATATGGCTCACGCTCACCGTCATCTGCTCGACCGAGGCGGCCATCGAGGCGGCGGCCTCGCTCTGACTGTTGGAGGCGACCGAAACCTGCTCCGCCGTGGCGGCGAGTTCATTGGAGGCACTGGTCAATTCGGTCGAATTGGCCTGGATCTGCCTGACCAGGCCTGCCAGATTGGTCTGCATGCCGTCGAGCGAGAGCAGCAGCGTACCCAACTCGTCCTTGCGGTCTACGTTGATGGTGTTGCGCAGATTGCCCTGGGCGATCCGGTCGGAGATTTCCACCGCCCGATTCAAAGGCACGACGACGGAATTGGTCACCAGCCATGCGACGAGTCCGGAAAGGAGCAAGACCAGGCCAACGCCACCGAAGAGCGAGTACCTAGCGGTTTCCGCATCCGCAAAAGCTGCGCTTGCAGCGTCCGAAGCGGCCTTGGTCTGGACGTCGACGAGTTTCTCAAGTTCATTGATATAGGCCAACTGTGCGGGGCGCATGGTTTCCAGGAGGAATAGCTTCGCTTCCTTGAGCATATTGCTTTCAACCAGCTTGAGGTAGTTGGCCTCTACCGGGAGATACGTCTGGTGCGCGGATTTGACGACTTCCAACTGAGCAAGCGCTGCGGGTGCCTTTACGTTCCTTCCCAGAAAGGCCAGCTGTTCGGCGCGCTCGTCCGCGGTTTCCCGTACTGCCTTGATCTCGGCGGCGACCTTGGCAGCATCGTCGTAAATCAGCATGTTGCGGGTGTGTCGCGCGGTTTGCAGCACTGTCGCAATGAATTTGCCGGCCATGACGGTATTGGGGAGACTCCGTTCGCTGAACGCCTTGATTTCCTCTTGCACGCGGCTGATGCGATCTGCCGTATAGCCCGCTGCAAGCGTCATCAATACGACGACGGCGCCAAAGCCAAGCCCAAGACGGTATCTGACCTTGAGATTCTTCATGTTTGATCTGAATTCTTTCGAGAAAACGGTGACCCGTGGCAGTTAGAAACACGTTCTTCCCGAATCCTGAAGTCTCCGCCCGGGGCTGAACGGCTTACGCGTTCGCGAAAAGAATGTAACGCCGCTCCATACATGCGCATCCGCGGAATAGCGGGGCGTTTGCGCCAGCGCGCGCGCACCTTCCCTGTGCGCGGCGGGACAGGCATTGCGCCTGCCCCGTCCGGCCGCTAGATGCGGTAACGGTCTACCAGTTGCTTCGCGATCACCGTCTTAAGAACTTCGTTGGCGCCTTCGCCGATGCACATCAGCATCGCGTCCCGGTAATAACGCTCGATCTCGTACTCGACCGAATAGGAATAGCCGCCGAAGGTGCGCATGGCCTCCTGGGCGCAGAACACCCCGGCCTCCGAGGCGAACAGCTTGGCCATCGAAGACTCGAGGTCGCAGCGCTCGCCGGCATCGAACTTGAGGGCCGCGTTTTCGATCAGGCGCCGGGAAGCCTCGACCTGGGTCACCATTTCGGCCAGTTTGAACTGAATGGCCTGGTGCTGCCAGATCGGCTTGCCGAAGGTTTCGCGTTCCTGGGCGTAGCGCAGCGCCATCTTCAGCGCCCCCTCGGCGATGCCGGCGCCGCGCGCCGCCACGTTGATGCGCCCGAGCTCCAGGCCGCCGGCGGTGTGCTGGAAGCCGTGTCCCTCCTCGCCGCCCAGCAGGTTCTCGACCGGCACGCGGTAGTCCTCGAACAGCAGCTCGCAGGTGTCGATGGAGCGATAGCCGAACTTCTTGATCTTGCCCACCACCTTGAAACCGTCGGTTTTCTCGGCGATCAGCATGCTCATGCCCCTGTGGCGCGGCGTGGCATTCGGGTCGGTCTTGACCAGAAGCAGCGTGCCGTTGCCATACATGCTGTTGGTGATCCACATCTTCGAGCCGTTGACCACGTAATGGTCGCCGTCGCGCCTGGCCAACGTGCGGATGGCCTGCAGGTCGGTGCCGGTGTTGGGCTCGGTGAGCCCCAGGCTGCCGCGGAATTCGCCGGTGGCCATGCGCGGCAGGTACTTGCGCTTCTGCGCCTCGGTGCCGCTGCGCTCGATGGCCGAGGCCATGATGAGGTGCGAATTGAAGATGCCCGAGGGCGCCATCCAGGCCGAGGCGACCTTGATGACGATCTGCGCGTAGGTCCAGGCGGAGAGGCCCAGGCCGCCGTATTCCTGCGAAATGGTCGCGCCGAACAGGCCCAGCTCCTTCATCTGCTCGACCAGGTCGTGCGGGTACTCGTCGGCCAGGTCGTACTTCTTGGCGATCGGGCGCACTTCCTTCTCGACCCACACCTCGATGGCCTCGAGGATGGCCTTTTCTTCGGCGGGGTCCCGCGTTCTGACTGGGGTACTCATTGCAAAGCTCCTTTATTTGCCCATCACGACCTGTGGCAGCCAGGTGACGATCCCGGGGAAGACGATGATCAGTCCCACCGCGAAGACCATCAGGAAAAAGAACGGCAGCGAAGCGCGCGCCACCGTCATGCTGTCCCTGCCGCTCATGTTCTGCAGCACGAAGAGGTTGAAGCCGACCGGCGGCGTGACCTCGGCGATCTCCACCAGCAGCACGATGAAAATGCCGAACCAGACCGGGTCGAAGCCGGCCTTCTGCACCATCGGGATGACGATCGAAGTGGTGAGCACGATCATCGACACCCCGTCGAGCGCGGTGCCCAGCAGCACGTAGATGAGGGTGAGCATCGCCATGAGCGTATAGGGCGACAGGTTCATGCCGGCGACCCACTCCGCCAGGGCCTTGGGGATGCCCGTGAAGCCCATGGTCACCGACAGGAAGGCGGCGGCGCCGAGGATGAACATGATCATGCAGGACAGCCGGCTGGCGCCGCTGACAGAAGCCCAGAAGTTCTTCCAGGTGAGCGAACCGGAGGCGCCGGCGAGGATCAGCGCGCCGAGCACGCCGTAGGCGGCGGCTTCGTTGGCGGTGGCGAGCCCGGCGATGAGCACATAGAACACCAGGAAGGTGAGCAGCAGCACGGGGATGAGCTGCTTGCTCGCGGCCAGCTTGGCGGCCAGCGGCATGGGCGGGTCGGCCGGCGGGGTGAGCGCGGGATTGAGCAGCGACCAGACGATGATGTAGCCCGAGAACAGCGCCATGAGCAGGAACCCGGGAATGAAGCCGGCCAGGAAGATGCGCACGATCGAGACATCCGCCGCGACCGCATAGACCACCATGGTGATCGAAGGCGGAATCAGGATGCCGAGCGTGCCCGCGCCGGACAGCGAGCCCAGCGCGGTGCCCTCGTGATAGCCGCGTCTTTTCAGTTCCGGCAGGGCGATCTTGGCGATCGTCGCCGTGGTTGCGGCCGAGGAGCCCGAAACCGCGCCGAAGATGCCGCAACCCAGCACGTTCACATGCATGAGCCGCCCGGGCAGCCAGTTCAGCCATGGCGACAGGCCGGCGAACATCTGCTCCGAGAGCCTGGTGCGGTACAGGATCTCCCCCATCCAGATGAACAGCGGCAACGAGGCCAGCTGCAGCGCCGAACCGGTGTTCCACAGGCTGGTGACGATGTTGATTTCCGGCTTGGTGCGGGTGAAGAAAGCCACCCCCACCCAGGCCACCAGGCCCAGCGCCACGGCAATCCACATGCCGCCGGCAAGGAGGAAAACAAGCAGCCCCGAGAGCAACAGGGCGATTTCGAGGGTGTCCATCGGGCCGGCGCCGTCCTAGAGGGTATCGCCGAACTCGCCGCGCGCCAGGCGCGCGCGCGCCTCGACCTCGTAGGTGGTCTCGCGGCCGCAGGCGACGCGGACGAATTCCTCGACGATGGCGATGCACAGGACCGCCAGCCCAATGAGCAGGCTCAGCTGCGGCACCCAGAGCGGCAGTTCGATCATGCCCTGGGTCAATTCGCCCGCCTTGGCGCCCTTCCACATGTAGCGGCCGGTGGCCCAGGCGGCGAAGCCTGCGAAGACCGCCGCACCGCCCAGGCAGGCGAGTTCCAGCGCGCGTCGCCGGAGGCCGCCGACCTTGTCGATGAATAGGCCGACACGCACCAGTTCGCCCGTCTTGAATGTCCAGGGCAGCGCGAGAAAGCCCGAGGCGGCGCAGAACCAGCTGATCAGGTCGTTGGCGCCGGTGATGTAGGAGCCCATCTTGCGCAGCGCGGTTTCCGCGATCATGATCGCGAAGACCGCAACCAGGCTCAGCGCCCCGAGCGCGGCGCAGCCGCGGTACAGGCGCTCGAGAAAGCGGCGCAAGGCGGCTAGCCGCCGACTTTCGCGCGGAAGTCGGCGATGATCTTCTGCGCTTCCGGGCCCATCGGCTTGGAGTATTCCTCCC
>CANGUJ010000229.1 GCA_947456845.1 Burkholderiales bacterium
CTTCACCCTGGCCCCCAGCCGCCGCAGGCGCGGCCGATTGGCCGGGGTGGAGGTCACGGCCGTCACCGCGCCGCGCGGTGCATGCGCTGCGAGGATGCGTTGACCGATGTCGCCGGCGCCCAGCAGCAGCGTCTTCCTGAATGTCCTGTCCATCACCACCGATTCTATAGTCCGCCATGAGCTTCCAGGTATCGATCCAGCCTTCCGCCCACCAATACAGCTGCAAGGACGGGGAAACCATCCTGCAGGCCGCGCTCAACAACGGCATCGGCCTGCCCTACGGGTGCCGCAACGGCGCCTGCGGCTCCTGCAAGGGCAAGCTCGTCTCCGGCAGCATCGATTACGGCAATTATTCGCACACCGCCCTGTCCGCAGAGGAAAAGGCGCGCGGCATGGTGCTGTTCTGCTGCGCCAGGCCGCTTTCGGACCTCACCATCGAGGTGCGCGAAGTCGGTGCCATCAAGGACCTGCAGGTCAAGATCCTTCCCTCGCGCGTGCAGAGCATCGAACGGCCCGCCGACGACGTTGCGGTGGTCTCGCTGAAGCTGCCGGCCAACGAGCGCCTGCAGTTCCTGGCGGGCCAGTACATCGAATTCCTCCTCAAGGATGGCAAGCGCCGCAGCTACTCGATGGCCAACGCCCCTCATGACGACCAGTTCGTCCAGCTGCATATCCGCCACATGCCGGGAGGGCATTTCACCGACCATGTGTTCGGCAAGATGAAGGAGCGCGACATCCTGCGCTTCGAAGGGCCGCTCGGCAGCTTCTTCCTGCGCGAGGAGAGTTCCAAGCCGATCATCTTCGTCGCCAGCGGCACGGGTTTCGCCCCGATCAAGGCGATCATCGAGCATGCGGTCTATCGCGAATTCACCCGGCCGATGACGCTCTACTGGGGCGGCCGCCGCCCCAAGGACATCTACATGATGGACCTGTGCCGCCGCTGGGCGGATACCGTGCCCGGCTTCACCTTCGTCCCGGTGGTGTCGGACGCGCTGCCCGAGGACAGCTGGACCGGCCGCACCGGGTTCGTCCACCGCGCCGCCGCCGCCGATTTCCCGGACATGTCCGCGCACCAGGTGTACGCCTGCGGTGCGCCCGTCGTGGTGGATTCGGCGCGGCATGATTTCGTCGCGCAATGCGGGCTGCCGGAGGACGAGTTTTTCGCCGACAGCTTCACCACCGAGGCCGACATCGCCAAGGCAGGGGCCTGAGATGGCCATGCTGCCCGAGGCGGGCCCCGCAGCCGGCGGCAACCGCGCCATCGTCACCGTCATCGGCGTCGACCGCGTCGGCATCATCGCCGCAGTCGCCACCATGCTGGCCGAGGCGCAGGTGAACATTCTCGACATCTCGCAATCGATCATGCAGGAATTCTTCGTCATGATCATGATGGTCGACCTCGCTCGGTCGCCCAGTGGTTTCGACGAACTGAAGGCGGCCCTGAACGAGCGCGGCAACGCGATGGGGCTCAAGATCGACATACAGCGCGAAGACGTGTTCAAGCTGATGCACCGGGTCTGACGCGGTGTCCATCTCCAGCTACTCCCCGCAGGAAATCGTCGAAACCATCCGCATGGTGCAGATGGAACGCCTCGACATACGCACCATCACCATGGGCATTTCGCTGCGCGACTGCGTCAGCGAGAATCATGCGCGCCTGGCCGACCGCATCTACGACAAGGTATGCCGGATGGGCAGCGGACTGACCGCCGCCGGCGCCGCCATCGCCCGCGAGTACGGCATTCCGGTCACCAACACGCGGGTTTCGGTGACCCCGGTGGCGATCATCGCCGAAGGAGTGGGCGACTGCGCCGGCCGCGACGCCATGCTGGGCGTGGCGCGTGCGCTCGACCGGGCCGCGCGCGAGATCGGCGTCAATTTCATCGGCGGCTATTCGGCGCTGGTGCACAAGGGCGCCACGCCGGGCGACCTCGCGCTCATCGATTCCATCCCGGAGGCGCTTGCCTCCACCGAACGGGTCTGCGGTTCGGTGAACATCGGCTCGACCAAGTCGGGCATCAACATGGACGCCGTGGCGATGATGGGCCGGGTGGTCAAGCGGGCCGCCGAACTGACGGCGGCGGCAGACGGCCTGGGCGCGGCCAAGCTGGTGGTGTTCTGCAACGCGGTGGAGGACAACCCCTTCATGGCCGGTGCGTTTCACGGCGTGGGCGAGGCCGATGGCGTACTCAATGTCGGGGTCTCCGGCCCGGGCGTGGTGTTGCGTGCGGTGCAGGCGGCCCCGGCTGCGGATTTCGGCGAACTTGCCTCGATCATCAAGCGCACCGCCTTCAAGATCACGCGCATGGGTGAACTGGTGGGCCGCGCCGCCTCGGCACGCCTGGGCGTGCCCTTTGGCATCGTCGACCTGTCGCTGGCGCCGACGCCCGCCATCGGCGATTCGGTCGCGCGCATTCTCGAGTCGATGGGCCTGTCGCGGGTTGGCGCACACGGTTCGACCGCCGCGCTGGCGCTGCTCAACGACGCCGTGAAGAAAGGCGGCGCGATGGCTTCCAGCCATGTGGGCGGCCTGTCCGGCGCCTTCATCCCGGTGTCCGAGGATATCGGCATGATCGAGGCGGCGGGCATGGGCGCGCTGTCCTTCGACAAGCTCGAGGCGCTGACCGCGGTGTGCTCGGTCGGATTGGACATGATCGCCATCCCGGGTGACACCCCGGCGTCGACCATCGCTGCGATCATTGCCGACGAGGCGGCCATCGGCATGATCAACCGCAAGACCACCGCGGTGCGCCTGATCCCGGCGCCCGGCAAGAAGGTGGGCGACTTGATCGAATTCGGCGGACTCCTCGGTCACGCGCCGGTCATGGCGGTGAACCGCGAAAGCAGCGCGGCATTCATCGGGCGCGGCGGGCGCATTCCCGCGCCGATTCAGGCGCTCAACAACTGAGGACGGGCCGGCCTACTCGCCCAGGTAGGCGGCACGCACTTGCGGATCGTCGAGCAGGTCGCGCGCCGGGCCGGTGAGGGTGATCTCCCCGCTCTCCATCACATAGGCGCGCTGGCAGGTCTCCAGCGCCATGCGGGCGTTCTGTTCCACCAGCAGGATGGTCACGCCGGTCCGGGCCACCGCGGCGATGGTCTCGAAGATCTTCTCCACGATCAGCGGCGCAAGCCCCATGCTGGGTTCGTCGAGCAGGAGCAGGCGCGGGCGGGACATCAGCGCGCGGGCGATGGCGAGCATCTGCTGTTCGCCTCCCGACATGGTGCCGGCAGACTGCTGATAGCGCTCCTTCAGGCGCGGAAACAGGCCGAGCATGCGTTCGCGGTCTTCCGCGACAGCGTGTTCGTCGTCGCGCACGTAGGCGCCCATCGCGAGATTTTCCGCCACGGTGAGCTGGCCGAACACCCCGCGTCCCTCCGGCACCAGCGCCAGGCCCTGGCGGACCAGCGCGAACGAGCGTACGCCGGCGATCGATTTGCCGGCATAGGTGATGCTGCCGGCGGCCGGCTCGAGCAGTCCCGCGACGGCCTTGAGCGTGGTGGTCTTGCCGGCGCCGTTGGCGCCGACGATGCAGGCCATCTCGCCTTCGTTGACGGTGAGGTCGATGCCCTTGACGGCGCGGATGCCGCCGTAACGCACCTCGACCTTTTCGAGATTGAGCAGGGCGGGCATCAGACGTGGGCCCGGGTCGCGCTGGTGGTGCCGGTGCCGAGGTAGGCCTCGATGACCTTCGGGTCGCGGCGCACCTCCGCCGGCACGCCTTCGGCGATCGGGCTGCCGTAGTCGAGCACCAGCACGCGATCGGACAGCCCCATCACCAGCTTCATGTCGTGCTCGATAAGCAGCACCGTGGTGCCGTCGGTGCGGATGCGCTCGATCAGATTGCGCAGGTCGGCGGTCTCGGTGGCGTTCATGCCGGCGGCCGGCTCGTCGAGCGCGAGGAGCTTCGGGTCGGTGGCAAGCGCGCGGGCGATCTCCAGGCGGCGCTGCTCCCCGTAAGGCAACTGGCGCGCCGAGTCGTCCGCCCGCCGCGCGAGGCCGACATAGGCCAGCAACTCACGCGCGCGCGCCTCGATGCCAGCTTCCTCGCGACGCGTGGCGGGGTTGCGCAGGATCGCGCCGAGAACGCCGGCGCGGGTGCGGACATGCCGGCCGATCATCACGTTCTCCAGCGCGGAGAGGTTGGCGAACAGGCGGATGTTCTGGAAAGTGCGGGCGATGCCTCGCTCGGCCACCTGGTGCGGCTTGAGGCCCGCCATGGAAGCGCCGTCGAAGACGAAACTGCCGGCATCGGGCTCGTACACGCGGGTGAGCACGTTGAAAAGCGTGGTCTTGCCCGCGCCGTTCGGGCCGATCAGGCCGTAGATCTCCCCGCGACGGATCGTGAACCCGACATCCTTGAGCGCGAGGATGCCACCGAAGCGCTTGGTGACGCCACCGGCGGCGAGCAGGGCTTCCGGCGCGGCGGTCATCCGCGCCGCCTCACCGATGCGGGCAGGATGCCGGAAGGGCGGAACAGCATCATCAGCACCAGCGCCAGGCCGAAGAGCAGCATGCGAATCACCTCGGGCTCGATGATCATCCTGCCGAAGGCCGCCTTCTGCAGGGGCTCGACCGTGTAGCGCAGTATCTCCGGCACGAAGGTCAGCAGCACGGCGCCGAGCACCACACCCCAGATGTTGCCCATGCCGCCCAGCACCACCATGGCCAGCACCATGACCGATTCGACCAGGATGAAGCTTTCCGGGCTGATGAAGCTCTGCATCGAGGCGAACATGCCGCCGGCGATGCCGCCGAAGGACGCGCCCATGGCGAAGGCCAGAAGCTTGACCGAGGTGGTGTTGATGCCCATGGCGCGGGCGGCGATCTCGTCCTCGCGGATCGCCTGCCAGGCGCGGCCGATGCGCGAATCCTGCAGGCGCATGTTGACGATCAGCACGACGACCAGGAACAAGAGCAGCAGGTAGTAGTACTTGATCGGCCCGCTGAAGGCGAGGCCGGCGAACTTGCTGGTGGTGGAAAAATCGAGTTCGCCGATGCGCACCGGGTCGATGCGCGAAATGCCCTGCGGGCCGTTGGTGATATTGACCGGGCGCGACAGGTTGTTGAGGAATATGCGCACGATCTCGCCGAAGCCCAGGGTTACGATGGCGAGGTAGTCGCCGCGCAGTTTGAGGGTTGGCGCGCCCAGCAGCACGCCGAAAATGCAGGCCGCCAGCGCGCCGATCGGCAGGATCACCCAGAACGGCAGATGGATGTTGAAATGCGGCGAGGCGAGCATGGCCCAGACGTAGGCGCCGACACCGTAGAAGGCGATGTAGCCCAGATCCAGCAGCCCGGCGAAGCCGACCACGATGTTCAGGCCCAGCGCCAGCAACGCGAACAGGAGGGCCAGGTTGGTGATGCGCACCCAGGCGGTGCCGACCTGCGCGAGGGCGAAGGGCAGGGCAAGCAAGGCGGCGGCCACCAGCACCAGCCCGGCGATGGCGAGCGGCCCGCGCGGGTCCCGCGTCGCGGTCATGCCCGGTCTCCCACCCGTTCGCCAAGGAGGCCGGACGGCCGGAACACCAGCACCAGGATCAGCACCACGAAGGCGAACACGTCGCGGTAGTTGGAACCGAACCAGTTGTTGGTGAGGTCACCGATGTAGCCCGTGCCGAGCGCCTCGACCAGCCCCATAAGAATACCGCCCAGCACGGCGCCGCCCAGGTTGCCGATGCCGCCCAGCACCGCGGCGCAAAACGCCTTCAGGCCGAGCAGTTCGCCCATGGTGTACTGGGTCTGGCCGTAGTAGGTGCCGATCATCACGCCCGCGACGGCGGCCAGGGCCGCGCCGATCACGAAGGTCGCGGAAATCACGCGGTTGATGTCGATGCCCATCAGTCCGGCGATGTCCTGGCGCTGCGAGGTCGCCCGCATGGCCACGCCGAGCTTGGTGCGGTAGACCAGCCAGATCAGGCCGGCCATGAGGATGAAGGAGATCAGGATGATCGCGATCTGGATGTTGGTGATCAGCGCGCCGCCCACGTTGAAATTGTGCGTCTTGATGATCTGCGGAAACGAGATCGGGCTGCGGCCCCAGATCATCATCGCCACATGCTGCAGGATGATGGAGATGCCGATGGCGGTGATGAGCGGTGCGAGGCGCGGGGCAGTACGCAGCGGCCGGTAGGCCACGCGCTCCATCAGCCAGGCCACGGCCACGCATGCCGGCACGGCCACGGCGGTGCCGATGGCCACCACCAGGAGCGGCGGCATGCCGCTTTTCATGAGCGCGCCGATCACGCTGAAGGCCACCATGGCGCCGATCATCACCACCTCGCCGTGGGCGAAGTTGATCAGCTGGATGATGCCGTACACCATGGTGTAGCCGAGTGCGACCACCGCGTACACGCAGCCCAGCGTCAGGCCGTTGATGATCTGCTGCAGGAATATATCCACACGGGCCTAGGAAAAGGAAAACGGCATCGCCGCAGGTTGCACGATGCCGTTTTCGGGTGGGGCCGGACGACTGCGCCTGGTTACTTCTTCTCGTCGGCCTTCTTGGCTTCGGGGGCCGGCGCCGCCGCGGCCGGCGAGGGTGCCGGGGCCGGC
>CANGUJ010000230.1 GCA_947456845.1 Burkholderiales bacterium
CCTGCGTGGGCAGCAGCGGCAGCAGCGTTGAGCGATTCGCCGCGGCCACCGCGGCCTGCACCGACACATTCAAGGCGCCCGGCGGCGCCGCGCCGACGGTGGCCGTGGCGCCCAGCACGCCATCAAGCACTGCAGTCTGCACCAGGGCCATCACGCGCACGGCCGGCGGGGTGCCCATGCGCGCGTCGGCGATGAAGCCCCCCGCCCGCTGGTTCCAGTCGGTGACCGCGTCGGCGCTGGCCGCCGCGCTGGCCCCAAGCCATGTGGCTGCCACGAGGATTTGTGTTGCGAGTCGATGCATGTCGATACCTTTCGGGATTGCGTGGATGGCGCCTGAGCGCCGGGGAAAAAACGGTTCAGGGTTGCGTACGCGACAGCCAGGCCTCGGTGCGCCGTGCCCGCTCAGCCGGGCTTGACCGCGGTGACGATCACGAATTCGGCGGGCACCCGGTAGCCCGCGCCATCGCGCCACGCCGCCAGGCTGTCGAGGTAACGCGCGCGCGCCCGGTCACGGACGTCTTCCGGGAAGCGCGACCAGGCCAGTGCCACCGGCCCGCCGACGAAGGCCGCCCGGCAGGCCTCCTCGCCGTCGGCATACGCCAGCGTGGCCGACGGGCGTTGCTGCCGGATCCGTTCGAGGCCCGCCCCGGCGCACAGGCCCGCGAGCGCATCGCGGCCGCCGAGTCCGAAGAACAGCGGGCAGACTTCGCTCGCGACCTCGGCGTCGACGATCTCGAAGAGCGTCGCCCAGCCGCAGCGCGCGCGCTCGCCCCATACAGAGAGCACCACGCGGCCGCCGGGGCGCAGCACGCGCCACATCTCGCGCACGGCCGCATCGGGGTCAGGCACGTACATCAGGCCCAGCGAGCACAGCACGACGTCGAACCCGCCGTCGGGCAGCGCCAGTCGCGCGGCGTCCATGCGCGCGAAGGCGACGTTCGGCAATGCCCGCAGGAGCGCGCGCTGCGTGGCCGTATCGACCATGCGTTGCGACAGGTCGACGCCCAGCACGCGGGCCTGCGCGCCCACCGCCGCGGCGGCCGGCAGGGTGATCTGCCCGTTGCCGCAGGCCACGTCGAGCACCTGCTCGCCGGGCGCGAGCGCGGCCGTCGCCAGCAAGGTGGCCTGCACCCCCGCGAGCTGCGCCGACCACGACGGCTCGTAGTCGTCGGCCGCCAGGTCCCAGCCGTAGCGCTGGACGCGGGTCTGGAGTCGGGGGTCCATGGGCCGTCGCGCGAGGTGTGGACGATCGCTGCCGCTCAGCGCAGCGTGACGACGACTTCGAGGTAGGCGCTCGGCACCACCAGCGAGCCTGCACCCGCCGTGTTCATCTCCTCCAGCAGCGCTACCAGGTCGTGCTCCAGCACCTGCGCCTTGTCGGCGGGCAGCGCGGCGAAGGCCTTGTGCACCGGCCCGTACCACTTGCGGAAGACGTCGACGAAGTGGGCTGCCGAGCGGTAGCGGAAATTGAAGACGCGCGGGGTGACGGCGAGGCGGGCCGCGCTTTCGCCGAACAGGGACTGCACGTGTGCCTGCACACCCCACAGCGAAGGCGGCTGCACGCCCGCCGGGGCCGGCAACTGCCTGCCCAGCACCTGGAACATGCGGCCGACCAGGCTCTCGGGCGTCCAGTTGGCCAGCCCGATGCGGCCGCCCGGCCTGCACACGCGCGCCATCTCGGCGGCGGCCCGCGCATGGTCGGGCGAGAACATCACGCCGAAGGTGGAGAGCACGCAGTCGAACTCCGCGTCGGCGAAAGGCAGCGCCTCGACGTCGGCCACCTGGAAGCCGACCTGCAGGCCTTCGGCGCGGGCGCGTTCGGCGCCCTGATCGAGCAGGCCCGGGACGTAGTCTGTAGAGGTGACCCGGCCGCCACGGCGCGCAGCCGCCAGCGTGGCGTTGCCGTTGCCGGCGGCCACGTCGAGCACCTGCTCGTCGCAGCGCAGGTCGCAGGCTTCGGCAAGCAGTTCGCCCACCAGTTGCAGCGTGGTGCCGATGACGGCGTAGTCGCCGCTGGCCCAGGCGGTCTGCTGGCGGGTCTTGAGGGCGTTGAAGTCGACGGGGGCATTCATGATGGGGCTCCTGTAAGGTTTCCTGCGATGTGCTCTGTGGCGTATGCTCTTCTGTGTCGTGGACTCGGTGAGCGCTGGCGGCTCGCACCGTGGGCCCATTACAGCGCCGGGCCGTGCAGCCGTCCTGTCCGAGCGGCCTGCCGATATGACCGTGCGTCCTGCATCACTTGCCGGCAAGCAGGCGCCGGTTGCACCCCGCACCAGTACCCCGGCCGGGCCCCGTGCAATGCAACGGGCGCCAGCCGAGACAAGTGCGCCGGAAGACGACGTTCGCGATCACGTGGTACGGAAGGGCCAACACGGCCATGGAGGGGTGCCTTCAAATCGATGGGGCGAGCCGGTCCGCCGCCCGAATCGGGGCGATGAGCGCGGAACCGGGGGAATCGGCGTCACCAGTACCGCCGCAGCGTGGCGACGCCGGAAAAATCAGCGCAACGACGGGCGGCCGCGACAACGCGGCAAGGCGCGTCGCCCGGAGGGCATCAGCGCGCCCAATGCCGGTTCTCCAGCACTTCGGCGATGCGCCGGGCCGCCCGCACCGCGCCGTCGGTCTCCACCGGCCGGTAGCGCACCGGTGCCTGCATCTGCGCCAGCGCGCGCTGCGCCAGAGAGGCCGCATCGGTCTCGGCATAGTCCACCGAGTTGTCGGCCTCGTAGTTGAACAGGCGCCGGCGCACGTGCACGCACTGCTCGAAGTGATTGCGCAGCGGGAAGCTCAGGAACGGGCGCCGCGTGGCCACCAGTTCCATGGTCGTGGACAATCCACCCTGCACCAGCGCCAGGTCGCTGCACGCCAGGTGCTCGAAGAGGTTGTGCACGTAGGGCCGCACTTCGAGCCCCGCGATGTCGGGGAAGTCGCCGGGATTGATCCGCGGCCCGGCCACCATCACCATCCGCAGTTCGGGAACCTCGCGCTTCATCAGCGGAAAGGCCTGCGCGATGCGCTGCAGCAGCGGCCTGCCGACCCCCGTGCCGCCGACGGCGGCGATCACGATGCGCTCGTCGGCACGGTAGCCGTGGCGGGCCCGGAGCGCCTCTGTGTCGGCCAGCGCGCCGGGGTCGAAGGGCAAGGCGTAGCCGCAGTAGCAGAAGTTCCGGTCGGTCCACTCGCGGATGCCAGGCAGACCCGGGCCGAAGGTCTGCTCCGGCACGTCCTCCGGGTTGCCGACGAAGATCGCGGCATCGCGCACGTAGGGATAGCGCCCCACGTGTTCGATGTCGTCGGCGTTGCGGTCGGCGCACAGGAAGGCTTCGCGCTCGTTGCCCGGGTTCATCGGCAGGCAGCCGACGAAGTCGGTGAGGAAGACGAAGGGCTGGCGCTTGAGCTCGGGGTTCTCGTGGTACTGGTAGTCGACGTCCCAGGCCTCGTCGCCGATCACGATGTCGTAATGGGCGGCCTCCATGAGTTCGAAGAACACCAGCGCGTTGCGCGCTATCACCTCGTCCATGGTACGCAGCGCGAAGAAGGCCGACAGGTCGTGCTCGCCCGCCATGCCTTCGAAATGCCGGCTCTCATTGGCCAGCCGGGCGCAGATCGGGTGCACCGTCTCGCCCTCGCGTTCCAGGTAGGTGGCCGCCGGGTGGGTGGTGAACCAGTCTATCTGCAGGTCCGGCTGGATCAGGCGCAGCGCGCGGGCGATGGCCAGGTCGCGCTGCGCATGGCCCAGGCCGATCGGACTGCAGATGAACAGCGCCCGGCGCGGCCGGGCCATCGCGCGGGTCCAGGTGCGTACCGGCGCGGCGCCGGCCACGAAGTCGCGCACCGCGCGAGCGAACAGCACCGGATCGCGCACCGCCGTGACATGACCTCCGGCCACGACGGTGAGCAATCTGGCGCCGGGCACCAGTTCGTGGATCTCCTTGCCGCGCGCATGCGCGACGCGCTGGTCCGCGTCGCCATGGATCACCAGCGTCGGGCAGCGCACGCACCGCGCATGCTCACGCACATCGTTGTTCAGCCAGCCGCGCTGGCACCAGGCCAGGACTTCGCCGGTGGTCGCCCAGCCGAAGCGCACGCCATCCTCGTAAGGCTTGGTCGAGTGGGGTTCATTGAAGATGTTCTGCATGAACGAGTCGACGTACCCCGGCCAGTCCTGGGCCATGCGAGCCAGCTCGGCATCGACCCGCCCGGCGACCATGCCTGGCGTCACCATCGAATGGGCAAATCCGCCGGCGGCGATCAGGTGGGTGACGCGCTCGGGCTGCTCGGCGGCGGTGCGCAGCACCGTCATGGCCGCAGCCGAAATGCCTACCAGCGCCACCCGGTCGGCCCCGGCCGCGTCGAGCACGGCCTGGAAGTCACCAACGTAGAGGTCCAGCGAATAGTGCTGCTGGCCGGCGGGGCGATCCGAGCGCCCGTTGCCGCGCGAATCCATGGTGATGACGCGAAACTGCTGCGACAGCCAGGGCACGACCGCCTTGAGCATCTCGGCATGGACGATCTGGAACGAGGGGGCGAAAGCCAGGAACGGGCCCGCACTACCCCACACCGCGTACCAGATTCGTACCCCGTCGCGGTCGACGAAGCCCTCGCGCGCCGGCTCCAAGCTTTCATAGGGCGCCTGGTCGGCGGGTGCGAGCCGTCCTGCCTCGGGCAGAGCCCCGGCGATGCGGTCGAATCGCTGCGGCCATGTGGTGCTCATTTGCGGCTCCCTCTTCCGTTTGGGCTGGTCCGGTTCTGGGACCCGGGCCGGCCCTTGTTCTCGGGCTGCGCGCGCGCCGGATGCGGCCGCGCATCCAGCATGCGCAGCAGCGCCTCGACGGCGTCGAGGGCGGCGTCATGACGCGCCGTTTCGCCGCTGGCGCCGATGAGTTGCGAAAACTCCATGCCGAGCCAGAATTCGGACAGCAAGGTGGCGATGGCCTCGGCGCTGAAGGCCTCCGGGAGGTCGACCCGATAGGCGCGCAGCGCGTCGCGCACGCCGTCGAGCACCAGTTGCTTCCACGCCTGGATGCGGGGCAGGAACTGCTCGCGCAGTTCCGCGTTGGACAGGCTCGCGGCCCACAGTTCGGCCTGCACCCGGATGAACCCGGAGGCGAGATCGGCCTCGTAGTAGCGCCGCGCGCGCGCCCACTTCTCGGCAAACCCGATCTGCGCGTCGTACATCTGCTGCTGCCTATCCAGCAGGCGGCGGTTGGCGTCGTCGAGCACCGCGATCACCAGCCGGTCCTTGCCGCCGTAGTAGTAGCTGATGAGCGCATGGTTGACCCCCGCATCCCTGGCGATGTCGCGCACGCTGAGCGAAGCATAGCCCCGCGTGACCAGGCAATTGAAGGCCGCTTCGAGGATGCGCTGGCGCGTGTTCGGGGGTACGCCCTCGGTTCGCGCATCGGCGGGTGTTGCGTCCATGTCGCTCCTTGTTAACCGTATGGTTTATCCATTCGGTTAAGATTACGCACCCTTCACCCTGCTGTCAAGCCGGCCGCGCGCCCGGCCGCGATGCCGGCCACAGCGGCGCGGACGGAACCTGCGCGCCAGGACCGCCCGGGACTGTTCCGGCGTCCGAATGTCCTGCCCGTGCGTCCGGCGCAGCCTCCGAAAGCGCGAAGACGCTTGGCCGGCAACGCGCCGCCTTTTAGAATGGATTGAACCCATCCTGCGCCCGGCATCGGCCCCGAGTCTGCCGGGACGGCGCAGACCAAGACCGCTTGCGCCCGCGCGCCGACGCCGGCCGCTTGGGCCCGCTTATCCTGACCTGCCGCCGAGCGGCACCCACCTGCAAGGAACCGCACCATGACCGCTGACCTCCAACCCATCGCCACGGCGGTGCAACGCGTGCAGAGCGTGCTCGGGCGGCGACCCGAGAAGGGGCTGCACGACGACGCGGCCGCCACGGCGCGCTGGCAGGGCGGCGTGCGCATGGTCACGTCGCACGCCGACGGCACGCAGGTGGTCACCGACATGCCGGCCGAACTGGGTGGCACCGGGGACCAGGCCACGCCGGGCTGGCTGTTCCGGGCCAGCCTGGCTTCGTGCGCGGCCACCTGCATCCTGCTTGCGGCCGCCACCGAGGGCCTTGCGCTAGGCGCGCTCGACGTGTCGGTGGGCAGCCGCTCGGACACGCGCGGCCTGCTCGGCATGAGCGACGAGGCGGGGCGGCCGGTGAGTGCGGGTCCTGTCGAGCTGCACATCCATGTGCGCATAGACGCGCCCGGCGTGGCCGCCGACCGGCTGCGCGCGCTGGTCGAGGGCGCGATGCTCTGCTCGCCGGTGCCCACTGTGGTGCAGCAAGCCACGCCGCTGCCGCTCAGGCTCGACATCGCCGGCGCCTGACGGGCATTTGTCCATGGACGCCCTTTCGCAGACCCTCCGTGTCGTGCGCATGGTCGGCGCGATCTTCCTGCAGGGCCGCTTCACCGCGCCCTGGTGCTACCAGTCGCCGCGTGCCGATACCGCCGCACCGATCCTGGAGCCCGGCGCCGAGCGGGTGGTAATCTTCCATCTCATCACCGAAGGCGAGTGCTGTGTGGAGATGGAGGGC
>CANGUJ010000231.1 GCA_947456845.1 Burkholderiales bacterium
AACTCGCCGCGCGCCTCGTAGAGCGTGACCGCCGCGCGCACTTCCACCTCGGCCCCATCGGCCAGGCGCCAGTCCAGCGCGGCCGCGCGCGCCTTCCACATCACGCAACGCACCTGGGCGGCGCCGTCCTTCAAGGCGAAATAGAGGTGCCCGGACGGCGCGCGCGTGAAGTTGGAGACTTCGCCGCGCACCAGCACCTGCGGAAATCCGCGTTCGAGCATGCCGCGCACCGAGCGGTTGAGCTCGGCGACGGCCATGGCTCGCGGGCTGCCGGCGGCGCCGGCGGGCGTCGGCCCGAAGTCCGGACGGCTCAGCATGGCAGGTATCCGCTTTCTGCACGCGGCGGCTTTCCGCTAAACTGCATGCTTGAACGGCGGATAGCGCAGTGGCACCGCCGCCGGTCCGCGCGTGTCCGGCATCGCACGTCAGGGCCTCCGCGCCGGACGGCGAATTCCGGTCGGCGCTTGTTGAACGAAGGACGCTTGTTGAACGGCGCGTATTGACAGCCCGTGTTTTTTCATGGCGCATGTCCTACGGCGCAATCCGACAGCGCATGTTGTCGAGGGAGACATCGTTGTGTGGGACATCCTGAAAGAGGCTGGTTGGCCGATCTACCCCTTGCTGCTCGCCTCGGTCATCGCGGTCGCGCTGATTATCGAGCGGCTGATGGTGCTGCGCAAGTCGCGCATCATTCCCGACAAGCTGCTCGGTGAAGTTCTGGCGCTATACAAAAACAACCAGATCACCCCCGACATCATCACGCGCATCGAGGGCAATTCGCCGCTCGGCAGGGTGCTCGCCGCCGGCCTGCGCAACGACAAAAGCTCGCGCGACGTCATGAAGGAGGCCATCGAGGAGGCGGGCAGCTATGCCGCGCACGAGCTCGGTCGCTTCCTGAACGGTCTCGGCACCATCGCCTCCGCCGCGCCGCTGATGGGCCTGTTCGGCACGGTGGTGGGCATGATCGAAATCTTCGGCAGCCAAAGCCCTACCGGCACCAATCCGCAAATCCTGGCCCATGGCATTTCGGTGGCGCTCTACAACACCGGCTTCGGCATCCTGATCGCGGTGCCGGCGCTGATCTTCTACCGGCATTTCCGCGGCCGCGTCGAGCATTTCGTGGTGGAGATGGAGCAGGCCTCGATCAAGCTGCTCGACATCGCGCACGGCGACCGCAAGGCCTGAGCGCCGCACAGATCGCCGCCATGAATTTCCGCGACCGCAACAGGGGCAGCGAAGAGCCTGAGATCAACTTCATCCCGCTCATCGATGTGCTGCTGGTGATCCTCATTTTCCTGATGATCACCACCACCTATTCCAAGTACACGGAACTGCAGATCAACCTGCCCACCGCCGAGGCCGACAAGCAACTCGAGCGCCCCAACGAGATCAACGTCGGCATCAATTCCGCGGGGCGCTACAGCATCAACGGCCAGGCGATCGCCTTCCGCGACGTGGCCGCGCTGGCCGGCGACCTCAAGACCGCCGCTTCCGGCAAGAAGGACCCGGTCATCGTCATCAGCGCCGATGCGCAGGCCACCCACCAGGCGGTCATCCACGTGATGCAGGCGGCCCAGCAGGCGGGGTTGGGGCAGGTCACGTTCACAACGCAAGCCGCAGGCGGGAAATAGGCGCGCGGCCGTGCAGCTCCCGGCCCCTGCTTGAATCCGGTTCCTGACTGGTGGCGCGGCGCCTTGACCTGGCGCACCGCCCTGCTGCTGCCGGCAGCATGGTTGTACGGCGCGCTGATGCGCTGCCGGGATGCCCTTTACAAGGCCGGCCTGCTGCGACGCGCGCGCGTACGCGTGCCGGTCATCGTGGTCGGCAACCTCACCGTCGGCGGCAGCGGCAAGACGCCGCTGGTGATCCACCTGGTCGATGCCTTGCGCGCACGCGGCCACCGGCCCGGCGTCATCTCGCGGGGTTATGGAGCACGTGCCGGCGATGCTGCGCCACGCCCGGTCGAGCCGGACTCGCCGGCAGCCACGCACGGAGACGAGCCGGTGCTCATTCGCCGGCGCGCCGGCTGTCCGGTGTTCGTGTGCCCGGCGCGGCCGGCCGCGGCCCGCGCGCTGCTCGATGCCCATCCCGAGGTCGACGTGATCATCTCTGACGACGGATTGCAGCACCTCGCCCTGGCGCGCGACTTCGAAATCGCCGTCTTCGACGGCCGCGGCGCAGGTAACGGCCGCCTGCTGCCGGCCGGTCCGCTGCGCGAGAACCTGGGCCGTCTGGAATCGGTGGATGCGGTGGTTGCCCAGGACGCGCCCGCCATTGCGAACGGCGCCCTCGCGATGCGGCTCGAGTTCGCGGAGTTCCGCAACCTCCGGGATCCATCCCTGCGCTGCCAGCCCGGACTTTTCGGCCGGCGCTACGGCGGCCGGGTGGCGGCCGTCGCCGGCATCGGCAACCCGGCACGATTCTTCGCGCAATTGCGTGCGCTCGGCCTTTCGGTCGCACCCCACGCCTTCCCGGATCATCATGCCTATGGCGAGGCCGACCTTGCCGGCATCGGGGAACCGCTCATCCTGATGACCGAAAAGGACGCGCTAAAATGCGAATCGTTCAGCGACGGCCGCCTGTGGGTGGCCCCGGTGACCGCGGTGGTCGACGACCGCCTTGTTGCATCCATTCTGGAGAAGACTTTTGGATCCCAAGCTGCTTGACATCCTGGTCTGCCCCATCACCAAGGGTCCGCTCGTATACGACCGGGAGAAGCAGGAACTGGTGTCGCGTTCGGCGCGACTGGCCTATCCGGTACGAGACGGCATCCCGGTGATGCTGGAAGAAGAGGCGCGCAAGCTCTCCGAGGAAGAGTTGCGCTAGTGGCGCGCAACCGTCATGGCTGACTTTGTCGCGCTGATCCCGGCGCGCAGGGCGTCCACCCGCCTGCCCGACAAGGTGCTCGCCGACCTTGCCGGCAAGCCCATGGTGGTCCATGTCGCCGACAAGGCACGCGCCAGCGGCGCCTCCCGCGTCGTGGTGGCCACCGATGACCCGGAAGTGCTGCGCGCGGTGCAGGCGCATGGTCATGCGGCGCTCATGACCCGCGCGGAGCATCCCTCCGGAACCGACCGCCTTGCCGAGGCCGCGCACGCGCTCGGCCTCGCCGACCACAGCATCGTGGTCAATGTGCAGGGCGACGAACCCCTGATCTCGCCCGCCCTGATCGGCGCGGTCGCGCACGAGCTTGCAAGACGGGAGGACTGCGCGATGTCCACCGCATGCCATGCCATCGACTCGGCCGAGGAAATGTTCAACCCGAACATCGTCAAGGTGGTGCTCGACGCGCGTGACACGGCGCTGTATTTCAGCCGCGCGACCATCCCGTGGGCGCGCGACGCCTTCGCGGCAGGCCGTTCGACGCTGCCGCCCGGATTGCCGGTCTTCCGGCACATGGGGATCTACGCCTATAGGGTCGGTTTCCTCAAGGCCTTTCCCGCGCTTTCCCGCGCCCCGATCGAGGCTTTCGAGGCCCTGGAGCAACTGCGCGCGCTGTGGCACGGCCACCGCATCGCGGTATTGCGCAGCCAGGCCACGGCCGCGCCCGGGGTCGATACGCCCGCGGACCTGGCGCTGGTGCGATCGATCATGGCGTCCCGCGCCGCTTGAACGCGGCCCTGGCGGCGCGGGTAAGCCGGGCGCAAGCCTAATCAGGCTAGAATCGTCGGTCAAAAAACGCTTTCGCCCGCGTGGAGGGGTAAGAATGAGACTGATACTGCTGGGCCCGCCGGGAGCGGGCAAGGGAACCCAGGCCACCTTCATCAAGGAGCATTTCGGCATTCCGCAAATCTCCACCGGCGACATGCTGCGCGCGGCCGTCAAGGCGGGCACACCGCTGGGGGTTGCCGCCAAGAAGGTGATGGACGCGGGTGGTCTCGTCTCCGACGACATCATCATCGGCCTGGTCAAGGACCGCCTGAAAGAGCCGGATTGCGCCAATGGCTACCTGTTCGACGGCTTCCCGCGCACCATTCCCCAGGCCGACGCGATGAAGGACGCCGGCGTCGGGCTGGACTACGTGCTCGAGATCGACGTGCCGGACAGCGAAATCGTCCTGCGCATGAGCGGACGGCGCGTCCATCTGGCATCGGGCCGCACCTACCACCTCAAGTTCAATCCGCCGAAAAGCGCAGGCGTCGACGACCTCACCGGCGAGGCGCTGATCCAGCGCGACGACGACCGCGAGGAAACCGTCAAGAAGCGCCTCGAGATCTACCACCAGCAGACCAAGGCGCTGGTGGGTTACTACTCGGAATGGGCGGCCGGCGGCGACGCGCGGGCGCCCAGGTACAGGAAGATCAACGGCCTGGGTGCGGTCGAAAGCGTTCGCGACGCCGCCTTCGCCGCCCTCGGGTAGCCCGGGGCGCGCAGGGCCGTTTGGCGCGGCCGAAACTGCCGCATACTCCGGCTTCCATTTTTCATCAGGAGGTCCCACATGCCTGCCGCCCGCAACGCCCTCTATGCCCAGTCCGGAGGCGTCACCGCCGTCATCAACGCGTCGGCCTGCGGTGTGATCGAGGAAGCGCGCAAGCACAAGACCGCCATCGGGAAGGTCTATGCGGGTCGCGACGGCATCATCGGGGCGCTCACCGAAGACCTGATCGACACCTCGCGGGAAAGCGCGGCGGCCATTGCCGCGTTGCGCCATGTGCCGGGCGGCGCCTTCGGGTCCTGCCGCTACAAGCTCAAGTCATTCGAGCAGTCGGAAACCCAATACCGGCGCCTCATCGACGTGTTTCGCGCCCACGACATCGGGTACTTCTTCTACAACGGCGGCAACGACTCGATGGATACCGCCAACAAGGTATCGGCGATCAGCCGCAAGCTCGGTTATCCGGTGGCCTGCATCGGCGTGCCGAAGACGGTTGACAACGACCTGGTGCTGACCGACAACTGCCCGGGCTTCGGTTCGGTGGCCAAATATGTCGCGGTGTCGATGCGCGAAGCCGGCATGGATGTCGCCTCCATGGCGCGCACGTCGACCAAGATATTCGTGCTCGAGGTCATGGGCCGGCATGCAGGTTGGATCACCGCCGCATGCGGGCTGGCGGCCGAGAACGCCGGCGAGTCCCCGCATGTGCTCCTGCTTCCGGAAGTGAGATTCGACCAGCAGAAGTTCCTTGCCAAGGTCGCCGCCACGGTCGAGAGATGGGGCTTTTGCACCATCGCGGTCTCCGAAGGCTTGCAGAATCCGGAGGGCGGATTTCTGTCCGAGACCGGCCTCAGGGATGCGTTCGGCCATGCGCAACTCGGCGGGGTCGCGCCGGTGATCGCGCAATTGATCAAGGACCAGCTGGGATTCAAGTACCACTGGGCGGTGGCCGACTACCTGCAGCGCGCGGCGCGCCACGTCGCTTCGAAGACCGATGTCGAGCAGGCCTACGCGGTCGGCCGCGAGGCGGTGCGCTACGCGGTCGCCGGGAAAACCGCGGTCATGGCGGCGATCAGGCGCATCTCGCAGAAGCCCTACCGATGGACCATCGAACCCGTGCCGCTGGCCAGGGTGGCCAACCATGAGAAGAAGATGCCGCGCCGCTTCATCAGCGCCGACGGCTTTCATATCACTCAGGCCTGCCGGGACTACCTGTCTCCCCTGATCGCCGGCGAGGATCACCCGCCCTACCGCAACGGCCTGCCGGTCTATCCGAAACTGAAAAACACGGCGGTGGCCAGAAAAATCGCCGAATCCTTTACAATCTGAAGGTTTTTCCGCCCCGACATCAGCGCATACAAGCGATGCGGGACACGAGGGTCGGGTCTCAACCAAATCAATCAAGCACATCCCCAGCGGAGGAGTAGATGTCAAACGTATTATGGATCGCCATCGCCTGCGGCATCATCGCGGTCGTCTACGGCGTCATTTCGATCAAGTGGATCGTGTCGCTGCCGGCCGGCAATGCCCGCATGCAGGAAATTGCCGGCGCCATTCAGCAGGGCGCGCAAGCCTACCTGAGCCGGCAGTACAAGACCATCGGGATGGTCGGAATTGCGATATTCATCGTGCTGGGCCTCGTGCCCGGCTTAGGCTGGATGACCGCGGCCGGATTCCTGGTCGGCGCGGTGCTTTCCGGCCTGGCGGGCTTCATCGGCATGAACGTTTCGGTGCGCGCCAACGTGCGCACCGCGCAGGCCGCGACCCAGGGCCTGTCGCCCGCGTTCGACGTCGCCTTCCGCGGCGGCGCCATCACCGGCATGCTGGTGGTGGGCCTGGGCCTGATCGGCGTGGCCGGTTTCTACGGCGTGCTGCAGGGCGCCGCGCCGCACGGCCTGGGCAAGACCGTGTCGCTGGCCGACCTGTTGAAGCCGATGATCGGCCTGGGCTTCGGCGCTTCCCTGATCTCCATCTTCGCGCGTCTGGGCGGCGGCATCTTCACCAAGGGCGCCGACGTGGGCGCCGACCTGGTGGGCAAGGTCGAAGCCGGCATTCCCGAGGATGATCCGCGCAACCCCGCGGTGATTGCCGACAACGTCGGCGACAACGTCGGTGACTGCGCCGGCATGGCCGCCGACCTGTTCGAAACCT
>CANGUJ010000232.1 GCA_947456845.1 Burkholderiales bacterium
CCGGATCCTCGGCGCACAGGCGTGCCTCGATCGCATGGCCGCCGGACTCGAAGCGCTGCAGGATCGCCTCCTGGCTGGTTTCCGGCAACGCTTCGCCGCGCGCCACGCGGATCTGCCATTCCACCAGGTCGTAGCCGGTGAGCGCCTCGGTAACCGGATGCTCGACCTGCAGGCGGGTGTTCATTTCCATGAAGTAGAAGTTGTGCTGCGCGTCGAGCAGGCACTCGATGGTACCGGCCCCGCGGTAATGGATGGCGCGCGCCGCGGCCACCGCCAGCGCACCCATCCTGCGGCGCAGGTGGCGGCCGTCGGCGCCGCACAAGGCGGGCGAGGGCGCCTCCTCGAGCAGTTTCTGGTGGCGGCGCTGCACCGAGCAGTCGCGCTCGCCCAGATGCACCACGTTGCCGTGCGCGTCGGCGAATACCTGGATCTCCACATGGCGCGGTTCGCTGATCGCGCGCTCGAGCAGGACCGTGGCGGACCCGAACGCCGCCTGCGCCTCCGACTGCGCCGCGGCAAGCGCGGCGGCGAAGCCTTCGGCCGACTCGACCAGCCGCATGCCGCGCCCGCCGCCGCCGGCGGTAGCCTTGATCATCAGCGGGAAGCCAAGGCGCCGGGCCTGCTCGGCCAGCGCGGCCGCCGACTGGTCCTCGCCGTCATAGCCGGGCACGCACGCAACGTCCGCCGCCGCCATCAGCCGCTTGGCCTCGGCCTTGTCGCCCATCGCGCGCATGGCCGAGGGCGGCGGCCCGATCCAGGTCAGGCCGGCATCGATCACCGCTTCGGCAAATGCCGCGTTCTCCGCAAGAAAGCCATAGCCGGGATGCACCGCCTCGGCGCCGGTGGCGCGGGCGGCTGCGATGATGGCCGGCCCGTCGAGATAGGAATCCAGCGGACGCGCCGCGCCGATGCGCGCGGCCGCGTCGGCGAAGCGCACATGCGGGGCATCGGCGTCGGCGTCCGAGTACACCGCGATGACGCGATAGCCCATCTGCCTGGCGGTGCGCATCACCCGCAGGGCGATCTCGCCGCGATTGGCCACCAGGATGGCGTCGAACACGGTCGCGCCCGTCCTCAAGGCCGCGCCACGCCGAACTGGACCGGCCGCACGGCGCGACGTGCCGCCTCGTCGCAGATCGACAGGCACATGGCCAGCACCGCGCGGGTGTCGCGCGGGTCGATGATGCCGTCGTCGAGCATCAGGCTGGAGGTGTGGATCGCGCTTTGCTGCGACTCGAAGGTCTGGATGATGGCCTGCTCCTGGGCCGCCAGCGCGGCTTCGTCGACCGGGATGCCCTTGCGCCTGGCGCCGCCCTCGGCGACGATGCGCATCGTCATGGCCGCCTGCTCGCCGCCCATCACCGCCGTGCGCGCATTCGGCCAGGAAAACAGGAAACGCGGGTCGTAACCGCGCCCGCACATGCCGTAGTTGCCGGCGCCAAACGACGCCCCGCACATCACGGTGAGTTGCGGCACGGTGGCGTTGGACACCGCCTGGATCATCTTCGAGCCGTGCTTGATCATGCCCGCCTCTTCATAGGCGCGGCCGACGATGTAGCCGGTGGTGTTCTGCAGGTACAGCAGTGGCGTGCCGCTCTGGCAGCAGGCCTGGATGAAATGCGTCGCCTTGTTGGCGCCGGCAGGGTCGAGCGGGCCGTTGTTGGTGATGACGCCCACCGGGTGCCCCCCGATGGCCGCGTGGCCCGCCACCGTGGCCGGGCCGTACAGGGACTTGAACTCGAGGAAGTCGGAGTCATCGACGATGCGTGCGACGACCTCGCGCATGTCGGTGGGCTTCCTGCCGTCGGCCGCCATCAGGCCGAGCAGTTCCTCCGCGGGATAGCGCGGCGGCTTCGCCCCGCCCGGGCGCGCCGCCGGCGCCAGATGACGCGCCCAGTGCAGGCGTTCCACCACCTCGCGGGCGATCCGCAGGCCGTCGCGATCGTCCTCGGCCAGGTACTCGCCCAGCCCGGAGATCGACGTATGCATCTCCGCGCCGCCGAGTTCCTCCTCGGTGGCGATCTCGCCGGTGGCCGCCTTGAGCAGCGGCGGCCCGGCCAGAAACGCGCGGGCACGGCCACGCACCATGATCACGTAGTCGGACAGGCCCGGCATGTAGGCGCCGCCCGCAGTCGACGACCCGTGCACCACCGTCACCACGGGAATGCCGGCCGCGGAAAGCCGCGCCAGGTTGCGGAACAGGCCGCCGCCGCGCACGAAGGTGCCGACCTTGTACTGCAAGAGGTTGGCGCCGGCCGACTCCACCAGATGGACGAAGGGCAGGCGGTTGGCCAGCGCCAGGTCCTGCGCGCGCATGATCTTGTCCAGCCCCATCGGCCGGATCGATCCGGCCTCGATGCCGGCATCCGAGCACACCACCATGCAGCGGGTACCGCTCACCCAGCCGATGCCGGTGATGGCGCCGCCGCCGGGCACGCTCCTGGCGGTGTCGGTGCGGTCCAGGCCGAAGCCTGCGATGGTGGACAGTTCCAGAAACGAAGACCCCGGGTCGATCAGCAGCGCCACGCGGTCGCGCGGCAGCAGCTGGCCGCGCTTTTCGAAGAGGGGCCGCGATGCCTCGGAGCGCTCGCGGGTGCGAGCCTCCAGGCTGCGCACCTCGGCCAGCAGCCCCAGCATGTGGTCGCGGTTGACGCGATAGGCGTCGTTGTGGGCGCCCAGGCGGGATTCGATGATCGGCATGATCAGGCGGGGCGCGGCGCGACGCCGCGTTTCGCACCGACCTTCCTCATCGCCTTGGCGGAAAGCGTGTCGCCGATTTCGACATTGGTGCGCATGCCTACGCCTTGATGTGTCACCCGTCCAAGTATAGCGAAGCCGGCCATCGCGAGTCCGCGCCCATGGGGAGCCCCCCGGCGCGCGCGGCGGCGCGTTCGCCTGTGCGGCGGCGAGCGCCTGACGGTGGCGATCGCCGGGCCCGAACTGGGCTGAACCGAAGCCGCGCCCAGGCCGGGAGCGCCCCCTAAGCCGCCTTCATCGGCAGCACGTTGGGCGCCAGCGTGTCGGTGGAGACGCCGAACACCCGCGCCTTGAGCTTGGCGAGTTCGTCGCGCATCTGCGCGGCCTTCTCGAACTCCAGGTTCTTGGCGTAGTCGAGCATCTGCTTTTCGAGCTTGGCGATCTGCTTGGAGATCTGCTTCTCGCTCATCACCTCGAACTTGGCCTTCTGCTTGTCTTCCTCGGCATGTTCCTTCAGCGCCTTGGTGTCGTAGACGCCGTCGATGATGTCGCGGATGCGCTTGGCCACGCCCACCGGGGTGATGCCGTGCAGTTCGTTGTGGGCGATCTGCTTGGCGCGCCGGCGGTTGGTCTCGCCGATGGCTTTTTCCATCGAGTCGGTGACCCGGTCCGCATACAGGATGGCGGTGCCGTTGATGTGGCGCGCGGCGCGGCCGATGGTCTGGATCAGGCTGCGCTCGGAGCGCAGGAAGCCCTCCTTGTCGGCGTCCAGGATGGCCACCAGCGACACCTCGGGGATATCCAGCCCCTCGCGCAGCAGGTTGATGCCGACCAGCACGTCGAAGACCCCCAGGCGCAGGTCGCGGATGATTTCCACCCGCTCGACGGTGTCGATGTCGGAATGCAGGTAGCGCACCTTGATCTTGTGGTCGCTCAGGTACTCGGTGAGCTGCTCGGCCATGCGCTTGGTGAGCGTGGTCACCAGCACGCGCTCGCCGGCGGCCACGCGCAGGCCCACTTCGGACAGGAGGTCGTCCACCTGGGTCGAGGCGGGACGCACATGCAGGACCGGGTCGATCAGCCCGGTCGGGCGCACCAGCTGCTCCACCACCGCGTCGCCGCTCTGGCGCTTTTCGTATTCCGCCGGGGTGGCCGAGACGAACACCGTCTGCCGCATCATGCGCTCGAACTCGTCGAACTTGAGCGGGCGGTTGTCGAGTGCCGAGGGCAGGCGGAAGCCGTAGTTGACCAGGTTCTCCTTGCGCGAGCGGTCGCCGTTGTACATGCCGCCCAGCTGGCCGATGAGCACATGCGACTCGTCGAGAAACATCAGGGCGTCGCGGGGCAGGTAGTCGATCAGCGTGGGGGGTGGCTCGCCCGGACCGCGCCCGGAGAGGTGCCGGGAGTAGTTTTCGATGCCCTTGCAGAAGCCGATCTCGGCCATCATTTCGAGGTCGAAGCGGGTGCGCTGCTCGATGCGCTGCGCCTCGACCAGCTTGTTCTCGGCCATGTACTGCTCGACGCGCGCGCGCAGTTCGAGCTTGATGGCCTCCACCGCGCGCAGGGTGGTGTCGCGGGTGGTCACGTAGTGGCTGCCCGGGTACACGGTGAAGCGCGGGATCTTCTGCCGCACATGGCCGGTGAGCGGGTCGAACAGCTGCAGGCTTTCGATCTCGTCGTCCCAGAGCGAGACGCGGATGGCGGTCTCGTTGTGCTCGGCGGGGAAGATGTCGACCACGTCGCCGCGCACGCGGAACGAGCCGCGCGCGAAATCCAGCTCGTTGCGCACATACTGCATGGAGGTGAGCCGCACGATCACGTCGCGCTGGGACATCTTGTCGCCCACCCGCAGGGTGAGCACCATCTTGTGATAGTCCTCGGGGTCGCCGATGCCGTAGATGGTCGACACGGTGCCCACGATGATGGCGTCGCGCCGCTCCATCAGCGACTTGGTCGCCGACAGGCGCATCTGCTCGATGTGCTCGTTGATCGAGGAATCCTTCTCGATGAACAGGTCGCGCGAGGGCACGTAGGCCTCGGGCTGGTAGTAATCGTAATAGCTGACGAAGTACTCCACCGCGTTGTGCGGGAAGAACTCGCGGAACTCCGAATACAGCTGGGCGGCGAGGGTCTTGTTGGGCGCCAGCACCAGCGCCGGGCGCCCGGTACGGGCGATCACCTGGGCCATGGTGTAGGTCTTGCCGGACCCGGTCACGCCCAGCAGGGTCTGGAACGACAGGCCGTCCGCGATGCCTTCGACCAGCTTGTCGATCGCCTCCGGCTGGTCGCCCGCCGGGGCGAACGGCTCGAACAACTGGTACGGGCTGCCCGGGAAGGTGCGCAAGGTCATGGAGAAAACTCGGCGAAACGGAGATCGGCGATTTTACCAAGCGCGCGCACCGGCCCGACTTAACTGAGGCAACGCCCACCGCCGCGCCCGGCGGCGGCGCCGGGCGGGCCCCACCACGTGCCGCGGAACTCAGCCCATGCTTTTCTGGCGGATCGCGAGGATGGCCTGGTTGCGCAAGGTCTTCAGGAGGTTGAGTTCGCCGTCGGCGAACTTCAGGCGGTCGGTTCCCGCATGGTCGGCATAGATGAGCGCGACCGGCTTCTTCTTGACGATCACAGGAAACAGCACGAAGCCGCGGGCATCGACCGCCTTGCGATACCAGGCCGGAATGTAGGGACGCACGCGCTCGGAATCGCAGTCCTCGATGCATATGTCGGCGCCGTTGCTGATGGCGCCGTAGAAGACGTCCCTGGACGCCTCGAGCGGCACCTGGAAACCGCGCTTGATGATGAGCTCCGCATCCGTGCCCACCCCGAAACGGCCGCGCAGGCTGTTGGTTTGCGGATGACGGGTGCACAGCATCACGCGGGTGAAGCCCATGGCGCGGTACATCGTCTCGAGGATGATGCGCAGAAGATCGTTCAGGCGGTAGTCGCCGGCCAGGGCATTGGTGATGTCCTGGATGCCGGCGGTGAGCATGTTGGTCCGCTCCATCGGGTTGGCACCCGGCTGCTCCGCGCCCATTTCGACGACGACCGCGTCTAGGCGGTTGCCAGCCAGGGCGGCCTCGGTGGCCTGCATCGAGTTGCCTTTTGCGACTGCGGCGTCGACCTGGGTGTCGGGAGACCGGGCCGCCGCTGCCCGGCCTGCCGCATGCCCGGCAGCGCCAACGCCGGCATCCGCCGCCAGGTCGGACGGATTGCCGGGCAAAGCCGCGTGGCCGGCGCGACCGACTGCGGCCGCGGCATGTGCGCCTGCGGCGGCCGCCGCCGCGCGATCGGGCTCCGCATGGGCCGCCGGCGACAGGCTGCGCAGGGCCTTCATGAATCCGCTCGCGCCGAGCGGCAGGCCCAGTTCCTTGACCTCGCCGGCAAAGGTCTCCGCGGCATTGCGCAGGAGCGCGTTGAACTTTTCGGCATCCATCCCCAGCGGTTTGCCGAAGTCGTTGTCGATGGCCTTGATCAAGCCCTCGCGCACGCGCGCGTCCGGCGCGTTGGCGGCGTCGGCCAGCCGGTTGGAGAGCTCGGCCAACGCGCGCAACCTGGATTGGTCGGTATTGCCAAAGCCCGCCGTCACGCCCGCCTTCATCGAATAGATGATGCGCTGGGGCAGGTTCCAATGCTTGGCCACACCGAAGCCCAGCTCGGTGTAGCTCATGCCGAGCACCTCGACGGCGGCCGCGTCTTCGCCAATGCCGCGCGCCTCGGACACGCGGCTGACTTCGCGGGACTCGTCGTACAGGTAGAACACCGCCAGCATCCTCCCGAGACGATGGAACATCGCGCAGATGAA
>CANGUJ010000233.1 GCA_947456845.1 Burkholderiales bacterium
CTGTGCAGCCCATGGGGCGAGAAAGCGCGCTCAAACACCTGTCCGCGGCGGAGGCTGTTGTGCGGCGCGATGCCGCCGCTCGGTTGGGCCGGGTGGGACGCATGCAAGACAGCGGCTGGCTGGCAGTCCTGTTGTCCGATACGGATGAAGAGGTACGGGCCGCGAGCGAGGCGGCGCTCTGGCGGGTATGGGCCAGGAGCGGGGACCGCCAGGTCGATGCGTTGTAAAGGAAAGGGCTGGCGCAAATGAACCCGGCCCAGGCCCAAGCAGGGGTAGCCACATTCAGCGAGGTGATCCGCCTGAAGCCCGGTTTCGCGGAAGGATGGAACAAGCGCGCAACGCTCTACTACTACTTGGGACGGTATGCGGAGTCCATCGCGGACTGTGATGAGGTGATCAGGCTTAATCCGCATCATTTCGGTGCATTGGCGGGCTTTGGGCAGAACTACGCGCGTCTTGATGACCTCGAAAAATCGCTTGTCTATTTCGAGCGCGCGTTGGCAATCAATCCCAACATGCAAGGGGTTGCGCTCAACATCATCGACCTGCGCAAGCTCATCGTGGAAAAGGCCCGCAGAGCGATCTGACCCAGGCGTCAAGCGCTCTCGGCCAATCCGGCCGGCTGAGATGCGCACTTTTTCACATTGTTTTGCAAACACCCTCAGGTTTTGCGCCTGACTGCCGTTTAGCAGGGCACGGGCAGCTTCGGCTTCCACGCAGCAAAACATTGGAATGAGGGCATGGATGTCCTCGTGTCTTCCATGGTGCTTGGCCAAATTGCAGGAACCCAAATGACTGAACAGACCCGACCCCACGTCCAGGCACCGGCGAAATCCGTTTTGTCCGAGTGCCGCGAAATCGCGCACGTCCGGCTTTGCGAGGTCATCGGCAAGGCGCTGGCTAAAATCGACGAAGACCTGTTCCAGTTGGCAGACAAGACCCTAAAGCGCGCCGAGCAACAGGTTTACCTCGATGCCATGACGCGTGTGCGCCGGCATCGGGCGGAAATCCTCAGCAAATTCGAGGAATGCTTCCGCACTATCTACGACCAGCGCCTCGAAAGCACGAAAAAAGAAGCGTTGGGCGCGGCGAAAACCGGCGCCGATCCGTTCGCCAGCCTCGAACTTTCCCTGGTGTCGGATTCAATCATCGAGACAGGCATCGCGATCGACCGCCTCGCCAAGTCCGTCCGCAACTCGGCCGACAACAATGAAATGCTCGGCATCCGCGCACGCCTGGGCATGCTGCTCAATCGCGAGTCGCTGGAAGAGACCGACAACCCGCTCAGTCCCGAGGCGATATTCGAGGCGCTGAACCTGGCCTGCAATCATATTCCGGCCGAAGATGCGGTCAAGCAGGCGCTCCTGTCAGCTTTCCAGCCCTACCTGTCGAACTCCATCACCCAGATTTACCAAGCGGTCAACCAGAGCCTGGTGGCGCACAACATCCTGCCGCGCATTCGGCACACCGTAAAAACCTCGGGTGACGCCATGGGCGTTTCCCAGCGCATGGCAGGCCTTTCGGCAACGCAACGCATGCATGCGCTGTCCCAAAGCGGCCGGATAGCCCAGTTCGATCCGCCCGCTGCGGGCGGACCCGCCATGCAAGGCGACGCAACCGGCATCAGGGAGCCGATGACCATCGCCGCCATGCTGTCCGGACTGGCACAGGGCAATGTTGCCGCGCGGGTGGAGGGCCTACGCATGCTCGCCGATCCGGTCCGATTCGGCAGCCCCGAAAACGATGTAGCGGCCAGCGCCGGGCTGCTCGACGGCTTGGCACGCCTGCAAACAGAGGTCAACTTGGGCACCGCCGCCGGCGTGCTGGCGCCGGGGTTCCTGCGTTCCCTCGACCGCGGCTTGCTGGCCGATGGATCACCGCTCGACCAGTTGACCATTGAACTGGTATCCGTGGTGTTCGACCACCTCAATGGGGACGCAAAGATCGCCGAGGCCGTCAAGGGACTGATTGCCAGACTGCAGATCGTAGCCGTCAAGGCGGCTCTCCTGGACCGCAGTTTTTTCGCCCGGCGTGAGCACCCGATGCGCAGGCTGCTCGACCGCCTGGCCGAGGCTGGCAGCGATCCATCGGTGGATCTGGCCGAAAACAGCGCGTTTCTGCGCGGCGTCAAGCACGTCGTGGACGATCTGTCGGTCCGGTTCAAGGACGACAACGACATCTTCGAAACCGCACTGGCGGAAATCGATGTTCTGGTGCGACGCGAACAAGAGGCTGCGGAAGCGCGGGCTGCCGCACATGTCGCGGCCCTGGCGGCGCAGGAGGCGCGCAGCGCCGCCGATGCGGCAGCGCGTGCCGACATCGCCGCCCGCTTAAAGGAGGGCACACCTGCATTCATTCGCGAGTTCTTGAGCAGCGTCTGGGTGGGGGCCATCGTGGATGCCCAGATCAAAGGGGGCGCTGACGAGGATGGCGTCGGCGCCAGGCTCAATCTCGCAGCCGACCTTATCTGGAGCGTGGAGCCGAAAGGGCGTGCCGATATCCCGGCGCTGGCGGGCATGCTGCCAACGCTGGTGCGCGGTCTCATGCGGGGCGTCATCGCCCAGGGAATCTCGGAACCATCCCGGCAGGCGTTCTTCAACCAACTCATGAAGGCCCACACCGAGGCGATCGCCGCTGCAAAGGTTTCGCTCGTTGAAGTGCCGTCGCAACCGCTGCCGAGTCATTCGAAGGAGGCGCCGGTGTTGAAGCCGGTTCCCCTGATCGCGGTCAGCGATGCATTCGAGCGGACGGTGGTGGAACTCCCCAAGGGCGCGACGCTCGAATTCAGTGACCAGCAAGGCAGGGATCGCTACAAGCTGACCTGGGTGAGCCCGAAGAAGACCTTCTACCTGTTTACCAACGGTGCCGGCATGCGCCAGATGAGTGCCAGTGCGCTTGCCGCCCTGTTTCGCCAAGGACTCGCGGTGCTCTGCGAGGGCACCGCGCCGATGGTCGACCGGGCAATCGATGCGCTGGCTGCGGCAATTTCCCCGGTGGAACTCGCCGCTTGAGCCTGGCGCGGCGGCATAAGCTCAGCGGCCGTACCAGTAGCGCGGGCGGCGCTGGCGCCAAGTCTCGATCTGGAGCGATGCCGAATCGATGTGCACGCTGATCGCGCCGTCGAGATCGGTGCGGTGGATGGCGACTCCGCCGCTGGTATAGCGTTCGATGATTTCGGGCGCTGGATGTCGAAAGCGGTTTCGGTACCCTACCGGGATGATGGCTGCCAGCGGCGCCACCGCGTCGATGAATTCGGGCGTCGAGGATGTCTTGCTGCCGTGATGCGGTACGACCAGGACGTCGCTGCGCAGCGGCAGGCGGGCGGCGAGCAGCCGTTGCTCGACGTCGGCTTCGATGTCCGCCGTGACCAGCAAGCGCTTGCCGTGCGCGCTGATCGCCAGGACGCAACTGCGGGCGTTGTCCTTGATCGACGCATCCGACAGGTCCATGTCCGGCGGCGGATGCAGGAACTCAAAGCGCACGCCATCCCATAGCCAGGCATCACCGGCGCTGCAGCGGCGCTGCTGCACATCGGGTGCTCGCAATGGATGCCCGGGCGGGAGGGGCGACGCCATCCACGCCGGTTTAAGCGCTTTGATGGTGGAGGCCGCGCCGCCGGTGTGGTCGCTGTCGTCATGGCTCAGCACCAGCGCATCGATGCGACTGATGCCCTCCCCGCGCAGAAACGGGACGATGACCCGATTGCCGCCGTCGGCTTCGGGCGAGTACTGCGGCCCGGCGTCGAACAACAGGCTGTGTCGATGCGTTCGCACGCTGACGGCGAGGCCCTGGCCCACATCGAGAATGTCGGCCCGGAAGCTTCCTGCCGGCACTGCAGCCGGTTCATGAGCGAGCATGGGCAGCATCCATATGGCGCCGAGCAGTCGCCACTGCCACCAAGCCGGCACAACCAGCCACGCCGCGCCTGCGGCGGCCAGGATTACCGTCCACATCGGTGGGGCTGCGCGCTGCCAGACGGCCCATTCAAAGCCGCTCATCCACTGCAGGAACTTCATCAGCCATTCGAGCACTGTGTGTGCCGCAATCGCCAGGATGTCAATCGGGATGAGGCTGGCACCGATCGCCAGCGGCGTGATCACCAGGCTGACCAGCGGAATCGCCAGGGCATTGGCAAACGGCCCAGCGATCGAGACCTGCTGGAACAGCGCGAGGGAGAGCGGCAACAACCCGAGGGTTACGGCGATTTGCGCATTCCCGGCCGCGCGCAGCCAGTGGTCCGGTCTGCCGAAGCGGGACGCAGAAAGCAAAAGGATGGCCACCGCACCAAAAGACAGCCAGAACCCCGGTGACAGCGGGGCCCAGGGGTCGACAACGCAGACCAGCCCGAGGGCGATGGCGAGCACGCGCAGCCCCGCGCCGAACCAGCCGTGCCACAGGGCCCACGCAGCCACGCCGAGCATGAACAGGGTGCGCTGTGCAGGGATGGCAAATCCGGCGATCATGCAATACAGCAGGGCGGCGATGAAGCCCGCCAATGCCGCGGCGCGCGGGGCCGCCAGTGCGAGCATCAACGTCTGCGATCGGCGCCAGGCGAGGAAAGCCAGCGCGCCGGCGAGGCTGGCGATCATCGTGACATGGAATCCTGAAATGCTCATCAGATGCGCCACGCCGGTGCGCGCGAACACCTGCCAGTCGTCTGCGTCGATGGCGCGCTGGTCGCCGATGGCCAGCGCGACGATGACACCGCCATGCGGGCGATCGGCAAGCGCGTCCTGCAGTCGCGAGCGCAGACGCTCCCGGAGGCGGTCGATCATGGTGCCGGGCGACCATGCGAAGTCCGCGACCAACCGTGGCGCGGACTCGCTGCGCGGCGGGCGCACGTAGCCGGTGGCACGTATGCCCTTTTCCAGCAGCCAGGCCTCGTAGTCGAAACCATGCGGATTGGCGCTGCCGTGCGGCCGCTTGAGCCGGACGTTGAGCAGCCAGCGCTCCCCGGGCCGTACCGCTGGATCGGCGATGCGATCCTCCGTGCCGCGATCGCCGTACCAGGACAACTGCAGGCGTCTCGGGATCCGGATGTCCGCGGTCATCACGCGCTCGACGGTGAATTCGAAGCGCACCCCGCGCTCGAAGAACTGCGGCAAGGACGATATGACGCCCACGATCTCGATGTCGCGCCCTTCGAGGTCCGGCGAAAGCGCGTCCTGCAGTCGATAGTGCGCTTGCATGCCGGCATACAGGAACCCTGTGGCCATGCCTGTGCCCACCCATGCCGCGATACGCACGACCTCCAGTCGGGCGCGCGCCGCAAGCACGAAGCTGGCCACCGCCATGGCCAGGCAGGGTGAGAGGATGAACGCGTCAGGCAGCGCAGGCTGGATTTGCAGCAAGCCGCAACCGGCGGCAAACGCGACAAGCAATGTTCGCACGGCCTACCCCCGTTGCATTGGCAGCAACCCTGCGGACGCGATGTCAGCGGGGTGATGCGGCAAGAGTCAAGCGGTTGTTTGGCAAGCAATCAAGTGTCTCTTGTATACTCAGCCGATCGATTAGTGTATACAAAATTGCAACGATCATGAGCATCACTCTTCCCCCGCTCTCGCCTCTTGCCGACCCCCACGGCGCCCTCGAAGATATCAACCCCTTGCCGAGGTTGTTGATGGGTCCGGGCCCGATCAACGCCGATCCGCGTGTCCTGCGTGCCATGTCGGCTCAGCTGCTGGGGCAGTTCGATCCGCAATTCCGGCAGATGATGCGCGAGACCATGGTGCTTTACCGCCAGGTCTTCGAGACCAAGAACGACTGGACCTTCATCATCGATGGCACCGCGCGCGGCGCTATCGAGACGGCGATGGTGTCCTTTGTGGAGCCGGGGGACCGGGTCCTGGTGTGCTCGTTCGGGCGCTTCGGGCAGTTGAAGACGGAAATCGCGCGCCGGGTAGGGGCCGAGGTCAAGGTTATCGAGTGCGAATGGGGCACCGTGTTCGCGCCCGAGGCGATCGAGGCTGCGATCAAGGCGTTTTCGCCGAAGCTGGTAACCGTGTGCCAGGGCGACACGTCGACCACGATGTGCCAACCGCTCGAGGAAGTCGGGCGGATATGCCACCGCTACGGCGCCCTGCTGCAGGTCGATGCGACGGCCTCGATCGGAGGAACGCCCTTGCCCGTCGATGCCTGGGAGATCGATTGCGTCACCGGCGGCCTGCAGAAATGTCTGGCCGGACCGTCGGGCGCCGCGCCTGTGACTCTGAGCGACGCCTTTGCCAAGTTGATCTATCGGCGCAGGCACATCGAGGAGGGCGTGCGCCCGAACGACTACGTGGCGGGCGCGGGGCGCATGATCGCCAGCAACTATTTCGATCTAGCGATGGTGATGGATTACTGGAGCGATTCCGCGCTCAATCACCATACCGAGGCCACCTCCATGCTCTACGCCTCGCGGGAATGCGCACGCATCTTCGTGCTCGAAGGTCATGCCGCCATATTCAAGCGTCACGCCGACGCCTCGCGTGCGATGGTGGCCGGGGTCGA
>CANGUJ010000234.1 GCA_947456845.1 Burkholderiales bacterium
CGTCGACGTTGGGGTAAGCGTCGAGCGCGCCGGGGCGCGCGAAATGCTGCGCCACCGCCTGCGATACCGTGGCCGAGCAGTTGACCGTGGAGATCACGCCCAGGTAGTTGCGGGTGGCGACCCGCCCGTCGGCCCGGCGGATGCCCATGAAGGTGGCGGGCGCGGCCGCCGGGGCGGTGGCCTTGACGTCCGCGCCGAAGGCATAGTCGCGATCGAAGGCCTGGACCTCGATATTGTGCACATGCACATGCTGCCCCGGGGCGATCGGCCGGGTGGCAAAGCCGATGATCTGGTTGTAGCGCCGCACCGGCGCGCCGGCCGCCACGGCGCGCGTGGCCACCTTGTGCCCGGCGGGAATGCGCTCGGCGGTGCTGATGCCCTCGCCGGGGATCGCGGTACCGGCGGCGAGTTCGCGCGTGGCGATGACCACGTCGTCGTTCGGATTCAGGCGTAGCGCGCTGGCGCGGATGAATTGCGGTGTGATGTCACCCATGGCAAGTCCTCGGGGTCGTGCGTTGTCAAAGGCGCTTCCGCCTGACCTTGACGCGCGCGTGGCGATTCCTCTAAAGTTCGCCGCTCGTCGTTACGCATTGGTCAAGTGGTCAGGCCAATTTTCGATTCTACCGCCGCAGCCGGCGCGCTTACAAGCAAGCCCGCCGCCGGCGCCAACGGAGACAACAAGCACATGAGCGGAAGACTCGCTGGCAAGACAGCATTCATCACCGCCGCCGGCCAGGGCATCGGCCATGCGGTGGCCATGGCATTCGCCGCCGAGGGCGCGCGCGTCTGGGCGACCGACGTCAACGAAAAGCTGCTCGAGAAGTTCGCGGGCGTGGCCAACGTGACCGCGCGCCGGCTCGACGCCCTCGACGACCGCGCCATCGAGAACGTGACCGCGGAGGCCGGGCTGGTCAACGTGCTGTTCAACTGCTCCGGCTTCGTGCACCACGGCACGGTCATGGACGCGACCGACAAGGAGTGGGACTTCGCCTTCGCCCTGAACGTGCGGGCCCACTGGAAGATGATCCGCGCGGTCCTGCCGGGCATGCTCGACCATTTCCAGAAAACCGGCCAATGGTCCTCGATCATCAACGTGGCCTCGATCGCCAGCAGCCTGCGCGGCATCCCGAACCGCTTCGTCTACGGCACCACCAAGGCCGCCGTGATCGGCCTGACCAAATCGGTGGCGATGGACTATGTCAAGCTGGGCGTGCGCTGCAACGCGATCTGCCCCGGCACGGTCGACACGCCCTCGCTGGGCGACCGCATCAACGCCTTCGCCGACCCGGCCCAGGCGCGCAAGGATTTCATCGCCCGCCAGCCGATGGGCCGGCTCGCCACCGCCGACGAGATCGCGCCGCTCGTGGTATACCTCGCGTCCGACGAGTCGGCGTTCTGCACCGGCAACGCCTATTCGTGCGACGGCGGCATGACCATCTAGCCGCGCCCGCAAGCGCGCCCCGGTCGCGGAGCGGCTCTTGCGTTGCCCTCAAGGTGGAGGGCGGGCGAGGCCCGTCGGTTGAAGGACGCAGTACCCGTGAAAATTCGAACGAAAGGGAAGCAATGAAACTCCTGCGCTATGGCCCGACGGGCCGCGAAAAGCCCGGCATGCTGGATTCGGCCGGCAATATCCGTGACCTCTCGAGTGTGGTCTCTGGCATCGGCTGGGGCGAGATTTCGCCGGCCGGCCTGAAGAAACTCTCCAAGATCAAGCCGGAATCGCTGCCCCTGGTCAAGGGTTCGCCGCGCCTGGGTGTGCCGTATACCGGCATCAGCAAGTTCGTGGCCATCGGCCTGAACTACGCGGACCATGCCAAGGAAGCCAACATGCCGATTCCGGCCGAGCCCATCCTGTTCAACAAGTGGACCACCTCGATCTGCGGCCCGAACGACGACACCATCGTGCCCAAGGGCTCGACCATGCTGGACTGGGAAGTGGAGATCGCCGTGGTCATCGGCACCAAGTGCAAGGAGATCGAGGAAAAGGACGCAGGCAAGTACATCGCGGGCTACTGCGTGGTCAACGACGTCTCCGAACGCCACTTCCAGACCCAGCGCGGTTCCCAGTGGGACCGCGGCAAGGGCTGCGACACCTTCGGGCCGATCGGCCCGTGGCTGGTCACCCAGGATGAGGTCGGCGACCCGCAGAATCTCGACATGTGGCTCAAGGTCAACGGCGAGATCATGCAGAAGGGCAACACCAGCACCATGATCTTCGGCTGCCACAACATCGTGGCCTATTGCAGCCAGTTCATGACCCTCATGCCGGGCGACATCATCACCACCGGCACGCCCCCGGGCGTGGGCATGGGAATGAAGCCGCCCAAATACCTGCAGCCCGGCGACGTGGTCGAACTCGGCATCGAGAAGCTCGGTACGCAGCGCCAGGTCGTCAAGGCCCATCCCTAGCGGACCGGGCAGCCAGGACCAAAAGAACGGCGAACAGCCGTCCAGAGCGCCCCCTCTCATCGCGAGAGGGGGCATCACGCCGAGCATTCACCACCACCGGAGACAGACATGAAACGCAGAACCCTGATTGGAATGGCCGCCGCCGTGGCCGCCGCGTTTTCCGTAGGCACGGCGCAGGCGCAGAACTATCCGAACCGCCCGATCACGCTTGTCGTGCCGTGGGGCGCGGGCGGCGGTACCGACCAGACCGCGCGCATCATCGGCACCCTGCTGGAAAAGGATATCGGTCAGCCGGTCAACGTGGTCAACCGCACCGGCGGCAGCGGCGTGGTGGGCCATGCGGCCATTGCCGAGGCGCCGCCGGACGGGTACACCATCGGCCTCATCACCGTGGAAATCACGATGATGCACCACCAGGGCCTGACCAAGCTCAACCAGTCCAACTACACCCCGCTCGGCCTGATGAACATGGACCCGGCCGGCTTGAGCGTGCGAGCCGACGCCCCCTACAAGACCGTCAATGACGTGCTTGCCGCCATCAAGGCCAACCCCGGCAAGTTCAAAGCCAGCGGAACCGGCCAGGGCGGCATCTGGCACCTGGCACTGGCCGGCATGCTCAATTCGAACCGCATCGACCCGATGGCCGCCCCGTGGGTGCCCTCGCAGGGCGCGGCGCCCGGCCTGAACGACCTGGTGGCCGGCGGCGTGGAGTTCGTCACCTGCTCGCTGCCGGAAGCGCGCGCCCTGATCGAGGCGGGCAAGGTCAGGCCGCTGGCCATCATGGCGGACCAGCCCGCCAAGCTGTTCCCCAACGTGCCGACGCTCAAGGCGGCCACCGGCAGCAACTGGACCGTCGGCGCCTGGCGCGGGATGGCCGGACCCAAGGGCATGCCGGCGGACGTCACGGCCAAGCTCTCGGCGGCGTTCAAGAAGATCTACGACAGCAAGGACTTCCAGGACTTCATGAACCAGCGCGGCTTCGGGCTGCTCTACATGCCGCCGGATCAGCAGGCTGCCTTCATGGAGCAGGGCAGCAAGGGCATGGGCGAGGTGATGAAGGCCGTCGGCCTGGTCAAGTAGGCGCCCCCGTCGTCGCAACAACCCCACCGCATCCCCGCCTGCGCGGGGATGATTTTTTGTCCGGCGGGCATCCATGAAATTCAATGACATCCTCTGGGGACTGCTGCTCATGGCGGTGGGCATCGCGGTGCTCGCCGATGTGCGCACCTACCCCGAGATTCCCGGACAGCAGTACGGACCACGCGCTTTTCCGGGGCTGCTCGCCTGGCTCCTGATCGGCTGCGCGGTCATGCTCATCGTCAATGGCTGGCGCGAGCGCCGCCGGCATCCCTGGGTCGAGGCCGGCGCGTGGTTGCGCTCGGCGTCGCAGCTGCGCAATTTCGCCCTCACCGTCGCCGGCCTGGTGTTCTACATCGTGGCGGCCGAGAAACTCGGCTTCCTCGTCTGCGGCAGCGTCATGCTCGCCGCCCTCTTCTGGTCGCTCAGGGTGCGCGCCGTCCTGATCCTGCCGATCGCGGTGATTTCGACCTTCGTCATCCACGCCATCTTCTACAAGGGTCTGCGCGTGCCCCTGCCCTGGGGACTGGTCCCCATCCTCTACTAGAAGGCCGAAGCGCGATGACCTGGACCGTGTTCATGCAGGCCCTGGGCCTGGTGTTCGATCCCTATGTGCTGATTGTGATCCTCGCATCGGCGATCTTCGGCCTGTTCGTCGGCTGCATCCCCGGGCTCACCGCCACCATGGCCACGGCGCTGCTGGTGCCGATCACCTTCTTCATGCCGCCGGTGCCCGCGGTGGCGGCCATCGTCACCGCCACCGCCATGGCGATCTTCTCAGGCGACATCCCGGGCGCGCTGCTGCGCATTCCCGGCACGCCCGCCTCGGCCGCCTACACCGACGAGGCATACGCCATGACGCTCAAGGGCGAGGCCGAAACGGCGCTCGGCGCCGGCCTGGTGTTCTCGGCGCTGGGCGGGTTGTTCGGCACCCTGGTGCTGATCTTCATGGCGCCCAGCCTGGCCGACATCGCGCTCAAGTTCTCCTCGTTCGAGTACTTCTGGCTGGTAGTGCTGGGCCTCGCGGGCGCGGTGTTCATCGGCAATTCCAGCGTGCTCAAGGCCTCCATCTCGCTGCTCCTGGGGCTGCTGGTGGCCTGCGCCGGCGCCGACAATCCCGGCGCCTACCCGCGCTTCACCTTCGGCGTGACCGAGCTCAACGGCGGGGTCTCGCTGATCCCGATGATGGTGGGCATGTTCGCCGTCTCCGAACTGCTGCGCTACATGGTCAACATGGATCCCCCGGCGCAGATCGCGGTCAAGAAACTCGGGCGCGTCTTCGCGGGCATGTGGGACCTGCTGAGGAAGTACCGCTGGCCCCTCATGCGCGGCAACGTGCTGGGCGTGATCATCGGCATACAACCCGGCTCGGGCGCCGACATGGCCTCGTGGATGAGCTATGCGATGAGCAAGAAGTTCTCCAAGGAACCGGAGAAGTTCGGCACCGGGCATGTGGAGGGCATCGTCGAATCGGGCGCGGCCAACAATTCGTCGCTGGGTGGGGCCTGGATTCCGGCCATCGTCTTCGGCATTCCCGGCGATTCGATCACCGCCATCGCCATCGGCGTGCTGTACCTCAAGAACATGAATCCGGGCCCGACGATCTTCATCAACAACCCGGAGAACATCTACGCGATCTTCTTCGTGTTCATCCTCGCCAACCTGATCATGATCCCGCTCGGCTGGCTCACCATCAAGCTCGCGGTGAAGATCCTGCAGGTGCCGCGCAACATCCTGATGCCCATCATCCTGCTGTTCTGCATCGTCGGCAGTTTCGCCATCAACAACACCGTGTTCGGCGTGGGCACCATCCTGGTGTTCGGCCTGGCCGCCTTCCTGCTGGAGGAAAACGGCTTCCCGGTCGCCCCCGCCATCCTCGGGGTGGTGCTGGCCAACATGATGGAGGAGAACTTCGTCACCTCGCTCATCAAGTCCGACGGCAGCCTGACGGTGTTCTTCACCCGGCCGATCGCGATGTGGCTGGCGATCTTCACCTTCCTGATCATGTTCTGGCCGGTCTTCTCCTGGGCCTGGAACAAGTTCCGCCGCTGACCGGCCGGCGCCCGGCCCTCTTCGAATCCCTCGTCGCTCCCTCCTGGAACATGTCAAAACCCGACCTCCTGCTCATCGCCCCCATCTACCCGCCCTCGATGGCGCAGCTCGACGCCGCCTACACCGTGCATCGCTATTGGGAAGCCGCCGACAAGCCCGGCCTCCTGGCGCAGATCGCGCCGGTGTGCGTGGCCGCCGCCACTTCCGGCGCGGCCGGCATCAAGTCCGAGGTCATCAAGGCGCTCCCCAGGCTGAAGATGGTGGCCTGCTTCGGCGTGGGCTATGACGGCGTCGACATCGCGGCCTGCAAGGCCGCCGGTGTCCGGGTCAGCAACACGCCCGACGTGCTCAACGAGTGCGTTGCCGACACCTCCATGATGCTGCTTCTGGCGACGGTGCGCCGCACGGTGTTCAACGACCGGTTCGTGCGGTCGGGCCAGTGGCTCAAGGGCAACGCGCCGCTCACCGACAAGGTGTGGGGCGAAACGCTGGGCATCATCGGCCTGGGCCGCATCGGCAAGGCCATCGCGCGGCGTGCCGAAGGCTTCGGGATGAAGGTGGTCTATCACGGCCGCCACCGCCAGGACAACGTACCCTACGAGTATTTCGCCGACGTCGCCGAGATGGCCAGGGTGGCGCGGGTGCTGCTGGTCATCACGCCCGGAGGTCCGGCCACCGAGAACATCGTCGACGCGCGCGTGCTGGGCGCGCTCGGCAAGAAGGGATACCTGATCAACGTCTCACGCGGCTCGACGGTCAACGAGTCGGCGCTCATCAAGGCGCTGCAGGACGGCACCATCGCCGGCGCGGGGCTGGATGTGTTCAACGACGAGCCGCGCGTGCCCGAAGCGCTGTTCGCGCTCGACAACGTGGTGCTGCAGCCGCATGTGGGTAGCGGCACGGTGCCGACCCGCACCGCGATGGGCCAGCTGGTGGTCGACAACCTCGCCGC
>CANGUJ010000235.1 GCA_947456845.1 Burkholderiales bacterium
AGCGCCTTGTTGATGACCGAGAACGGCAGGCCGCGTGGCAGGATTTCCGAGAGCAGCGCGCGCCCGACGGTGGTGTTCTGGCGGACCATCTTCTCGACGAAGTTGCCGGTGTCCTTGTCGAACTCATAATCCGGAATGCGCACCACGACACGGGATTGCAGCTCCACTTCGCGGTTGTCCAGCGCGCGCTTGGCTTCGGTGACGTTCGAGAAGACAATGCCTTCACCCTTGCCGTTGATTCGCTCGCGAGTGGCGTAGTACAGACCGAGCACGATATCCTGCGAGGGCACGATCGACGGCTCGCCGTTGGCGGGGAAGAGGATGTTGTTCGAGGCGAGCATGAGCGCGCGCGCTTCGAGCTGTGCCTCCAGGGACAGCGGCACATGCACGGCCATTTGGTCACCGTCGAAGTCGGCGTTGAAGGCCGCACAGACCAGCGGATGCAACTGGATGGCCTTGCCCTCGATGAGAACCGGCTCGAAGGCCTGAATGCCGAGCCGGTGCAGGGTCGGAGCGCGGTTGAGCATGACCGGATGCTCGCGGATCACCTCCTCAAGAATGTCCCATACCTCCGGCCCTTCCTGCTCGACACGTTTCTTGGCCGCCTTGATGGTGGTCGCGGAGCCTTGGAGCTCGAGCTTGTTGAAGATGAAGGGCTTGAACAGTTCGAGCGCCATCTTCTTCGGCAGGCCGCATTGGTGCAGTTTGAGTTGCGGACCGACCACGATAACCGAGCGGCCGGAATAGTCGACGCGCTTGCCGAGCAGGTTCTGGCGGAAACGGCCGCCCTTGCCCTTGATCATGTCGGCCAACGACTTGAGCGGGCGCTTGTTGGCGCCGGTCATGGCCTTGCCGCGGCGGCCGTTGTCGAGCAGGGAATCGACGGCTTCCTGCAGCATGCGCTTTTCGTTGCGCACGATGATTTCCGGCGCCTTGAGTTCGAGCAGGCGCTTCAGGCGGTTGTTGCGGTTGATGACGCGGCGGTACAGGTCGTTCAGGTCCGAGGTGGCGAAGCGGCCACCGTCCAGCGGAACCAGCGGGCGCAGATCGGGCGGCAGGACCGGGAGCACTTCCAGAACCATCCACTCGGGCTTGATACCCGACTTCTGGAAGGCCTCCATGATCTTCAGGCGCTTGGAATACTTCTTGACCTTTGCTTCCGAGCCGGTGGCTTCGAGCTCCTTGCGGATGGTCTCGGTCTCGTGCACCAGATCGAGCGCGCGAAGCAGATCGCGAATGCCTTCGGCGCCCATGCTGGCCTGGAAGTCGTCACCGAATTCCTCGACTTTCGCAAGGTAATCATCCTCGGTCAGGAGCTGGCAGCGCTTGAGTGGCGTCATGCCCGGGTCGGTCACCACGTAGGCTTCGAAGTACAGCACGCGCTCGATGTCGCGCAGCGTCATGTCGAGAACCATGCCGAGACGCGAGGGCAGTGACTTCAGGAACCATATGTGCGCGGTCGGCGATGCCAGCTCGATATGCCCCATGCGCTCGCGGCGCACCTTCTGAAGGGTGACTTCAACGCCGCATTTCTCGCAGATCACGCCGCGATGTTTGAGACGCTTGTACTTGCCGCACAGGCATTCGTAGTCCTTGATCGGGCCGAAGATCTTGGCGCAGAACAGTCCGTCCCGCTCGGGCTTGAAGGTTCGGTAGTTGATGGTCTCGGGCTTTTTGACTTCACCATACGACCATGAGCGGATCTTCTCCGGGGACGCAAGACCGATGCGGATCGAATCGAATTCTTCTTCCTGCGTTACTTGCTTGAAAAGGTCGAGTAGAGCTTTCATTCGCTTATCTCTCCTGGTGAAGATTAATGACGCTCAAGGTCGATGTCGATCGCGAGCGACCGGATTTCCTTGACGAGCACATTGAACGATTCGGGCATGCCGGCGTCGATCTTGTGGTCGCCCTTGACGATGTTCTCGTAGATCTTGGTACGGCCGTTGACGTCGTCAGACTTGACCGTCAACATCTCCTGCAGCGTGTAGGAGGCGCCGTACGCCTCGAGCGCCCACACCTCCATCTCGCCGAAACGTTGGCCGCCGAATTGTGCCTTGCCGCCCAACGGTTGCTGCGTCACCAGGCTGTATGGTCCGGTCGAGCGCGCATGCATCTTGTCGTCGACGAGGTGGTGCAGCTTGAGGATATGCATATAGCCCAGCGTCACCGGGCGCTCGAAGGCTTCGCCGGTACGCCCGTCATAGAGCGTGACCTGCGTCTTGCTCTTGGTGAACCCGTTCTGCTGCGCGAGGTCATCGGGAAACGCCAGGTTCAGCATGGCCGTAATTTCCTCTTCGGTCGCCCCGTCGAACACCGGGGTGGCGAAAGGCACACCCTTGCGCAGGTTGGAGGCGAGGTTGATGATCTCGTCATCGGTGAAGTTGGCGAGATCCTCGCTCTTTCCGCTGGCGTTGTAGATCTTTTCGAGGAACCTGCGGATCTCGGCCACCTTCTTCTGCTGCACAAGCATTTCGCTGATGCGATGACCCAAACCCTTGGCGGCCCAGCCGAGGTGGGTCTCGAGAATCTGGCCCACGTTCATGCGCGACGGCACGCCAAGCGGGTTGAGTACGATGTCCGCCGGGGTCCCATCGGCCATGTAGGGCATGTCCTCGATGGGGACGATGCGTGAAACCACGCCCTTGTTGCCGTGCCGCCCGGCCATCTTGTCCCCGGGCTGCAGGCGGCGCTTCACCGCCAGGTACACCTTGACCATCTTGATGACACCCGGCGGCAATTCGTCGCCCTGGGTCAATTTCTTGCGCTTTTCCTCGAAAGCCAAGTCGAACTGGTGGCGCTTCTGGGTCAGGCTGTCCTTAAGCTGCTCGAGCTGCTGTGCGGCGTCTTCGTCGGCCAGGCGGATGTCGAACCAGTGATAACGCTCCAGATCGGACAGGTAGGCCTGGTCTAGCTTGGTGCCCTTGGCGAGCTTTTTCGGTCCACCGTTGGCGATCTTGCCGACGAGCATGCGCTCGATGCGGGAGAAGGTGTCGTTCTCGACGATGCGCATCTGGTCGGCCAGATCCTGCTTGTAGCTCTTCAGCATGTCGTCGATGATCGACTGGGCGCGCTTGTCGCGCTCGATCCCCTCGCGGGTAAACACCTGGACATCGATAACGGTACCGGCGATCCCGGAGGACACGCGCAGCGACGTATCCTTCACGTCGGAAGCCTTTTCGCCGAAGATCGCGCGCAGAAGCTTTTCTTCCGGGGTAAGCTGGGTCTCGCCTTTCGGCGTGACCTTGCCGACCAGCACGTCTCCGGCCTGGACCTCTGCGCCGATATAGACGATGCCGGATTCGTCGAGGCGCGCCAGCTGGCCTTCCGACAGGTTTGAAATGTCGCGGGTGATTTCCTCGGAGCCGAGCTTGGTGTCGCGCGCGACGACCGACAATTCCTCGATGTGGATCGAGGTGTAGCGGTCTTCGGCGACGACGCGCTCGGAGATGAGGATCGAATCCTCGAAGTTGTAGCCATTCCAGGGCATGAACGCGACCAGCATGTTCTGCCCGAGCGCGAGTTCGCCCAAGTCGGTGGAAGCCCCGTCGGCCACCACATCGCCTTTGGCGACGCGGTCGCCGGCGGCCACGATCGGCCGCTGGTTGATGTTGGTGTTCTGGTTGGAGCGCGTGTACTTGGTGAGGTTGTAGATGTCCACGCCGGCTTCGCCCGGCACGGTTTCGTCATCATTGACGCGGATCACGATGCGGCCAGCGTCCACGTAGTCGACCAGGCCGCCGCGCAGCGCCTGGACGGTGGTGCCGGAGTCGACCGCGACCGTGCGCTCGATGCCGGTGCCGACGAGCGGCTTTTCCGCGCGCAGGCAGGGGACCGCCTGGCGCTGCATGTTCGAGCCCATCAGGGCCCGGTTGGCGTCGTCATGCTCGAGGAACGGAATCAGCGAGGCTGCAACCGAAACGATCTGTCCCGGCGCCACGTCCATGTACTCGATGCGGTCGGCCGTCGAGAGGATCGTCTCGCCCTTGTTGCGTGCGGTCACCAGTTCGTCGGTCAGCTTGCCCGACTTGTCCAGGCCGGCGTTGGCCTGGGCGATCGTGAAACGGCCCTCCTCGATGGCGGACAGATAGTCAATCTCGTTGGTGACGCGACCGTTTTCCACCCGGCGATACGGGGTTTCGAGAAAGCCGTAATGGTTCAGGCGCGCATACAAGGCCAGCGAATTGATGAGGCCGATGTTCGGACCTTCCGGGGTCTCGATCGGGCACACCCGGCCATAGTGGGTGGGATGCACATCGCGCACCTCAAAACCGGCGCGTTCACGCGTCAGGCCGCCTGGCCCGAGTGCGGAAACACGCCGCTTGTGGGTGATTTCCGACAGCGGGTTGGTCTGGTCCATAAACTGCGACAACTGGCTGGAACCGAAAAATTCGCGGATCGCCGCCGAAATCGGCTTGGCGTTGATCAGGTCATGCGGCATCAGGTTTTCGGTTTCGGCCTGGCCAAGACGTTCCTTGACAGCACGCTCCACGCGCACCAAACCAGCGCGGAATTGGTTCTCGGCCAACTCGCCGACGCAGCGCACCCGGCGGTTGCCGAGATGGTCGATGTCGTCGATTTCGCCGCGGCCGTTGCGCAGGTCCACGAGAATCTTGATTACCGCGACGATATCCTCGTTCGAGAGGGTGCCCGAGCCTTCAAGTTCGTCACGCCCGACCCGGCGATTGAATTTCATGCGGCCGACAAAGGACAGATCGTAGCGGTCCGAGTCGAAGAACAGGCTGTTGAACAGGGATTCGACGGCGTCTTCGGTCGGCGGCTCGCCCGGGCGCATCATGCGGTAGATCGCGATACGCGCAGCGTGCTGGTCGGGAATATCGTCGGCTCGCAGGGTGGTCGAAATGTAGGAACCCTGGTCGAGATCGTTGGTGTACAGGGTACGGATGTCCTTGACTCCGGCCTCGCGAAGCGACGCAAGCACCGCTTCGGTGATCTCGTCATTGGCATTGGCCAGCACCTCACCGGAATCGGTATCGACCACGTTGGTGGCGAGCGTGCGGCCTAGCAGGAAATCATCCGGGACGGAAATGCGCTTCAGGCCGGCGGCTTCGAGGTCGCGGATGTGCTTGGCGGTGATCCGCTTGTCCTTGGCGACGATGGTCTTTCCGGACTTGTCGGTAATGTCGAAACGCGCGATCTCGCCGCGCAAGCGCTCTGGCACCACCTCGAACTGTGCGCCTTCGCCGAGCACATGGAAGGCGTCGAACTGAAAGAACAGCTCAAGAATCTGCTCGGGCGAATAGCCGAGCGCCTTGAGGAGAATGGTGACAGGCATCTTGCGGCGGCGGTCGACGCGGAAGAAGAGGATGTCTTTGGGATCAAACTCGAAATCAAGCCATGAGCCGCGATAGGGAATGATCCGCGCCGAAAACAGCAGCTTGCCCGATGAGTGGGTCTTGCCGCGGTCGTGCTCGAAAAACACGCCGGGGGAGCGGTGCAGCTGCGAGACGATGACGCGCTCGGTGCCGTTGATGACAAAGGACCCGGTGGTGGTCATGAGCGGAATCTCACCCATGTAGACCTCCTGCTCCTTGATCTCCTTGACCTTTTTCTTGGTCGTGTCTTCCTTGTCGAGGAGGATCATGCGCACCTTGGCGCGCAGGGGTGAGGCAAAGGTCAGACCGCGCTGCTGGCATTCCTTGACGTCGAACGGGGGCTGTCCCAGCTGGTACGACAGGAACTCCAACCTGGCATATTCGTTATGGCTGACGATCGGAAAGATCGATGAAAAAGCAGCCTGCAACCCCTCACCCTTGCGGGCATTCGCGGGCGCATCGGCCTGCAGGAACTGGGTGTATGACTCGAGTTGCGTCGCGAGCAGGAACGGTACGTTCTGCACGCTGGCACGCTTGGCAAAGCTTTTGCGGATGCGCTTTTTCTCGGTGAACGAATAAGACATAAGCCTCTTTCGAATCGCGCACGGCGGACCGGTCGAAGGGACGGGCCCGAACGTGGAAGCCAGGCGACTGGGTTGGATGCCCGGAACTTTCCGGAACACGTCGGGTTCGGCGGTTGGCCACTACCAACCTATGGCGGACGGCTGTGCGTTGCGCACAAACCCGGCCGAACCTGCTTTCTGCAGTCGTATCAGAAAGCACATTCGAGTGCGCTCCCCTGGGGTTTAGGCAAGGGGAACGGACTTGAATGCGGCTTCTGCCGCAGCGGATGCCGCGGCGGGCGCCTGCCCGTCGCGACATCCGAACTGCTTTGTTACTTGACCTCGACCTTCGCGCCCGCGTCTTCGAGCTGCTTCTTGAGCGCGTCGGCGTCGGCTTTGCTGATGGCTTCCTTGACGGCCTTCGGCGCGCCATCGACCAGGTCCTTGGCTTCCTTCAGGCCCAGGCCGGTTGCGGCGCGCACCACCTTGATCACTTCGACCTTCTTTTCGCCGGCGGCGGCGAGAATGACGGTGAACTCGGTTTGCGCTTCGGCGGCCGGGGCGGCGGCACCGG
>CANGUJ010000236.1 GCA_947456845.1 Burkholderiales bacterium
GCTTGGGGAGCGGATGGCGCAGCCCGTGCCACAGGATCACGGCCGTGAAAAGCAGCACCACGAGAAGGCTCGGCCCGATGGCCGCCACATAAAGCGCCCCCACCGAGGTTTCGGTGATCAGGCCATAGACGATAAAGGTGATGCCTGGCGGGATCAGGTTGCCCAGTGCGCCACCCGCGGCCAGTGAACCCAGCACCATCGGCTGCGAATACCGGGTCTGGCGGAAATACGGCAAGGCCACCGACCCCATGGTCGCGGCGGTTGCCACGCTGGATCCCGAAATCGCCGAAAACACGCCCGAGGCGACGATGTTGGTATGCAGCAAGCCGCCGGGCACCCGCTCGAGCCACTGGTTCAAAGCCCGGTACAGCTTGTCCGACAGGCCGGCCCGCAGCATGATCTCGCCCATCAGCAGAAAAAGCGGCACGGCCACCAGCACGAAATTGGTGGTGGGGCCCCACACCATCTGGCCGATGAAATTCCAGAACGGCCGGTCGGAAAATGCAAACCCCGCGATGATGCCGAGAATTCCCAGCGCGGCGGCAATGTAGATCCCGGCGCCAAAGAACAGGCAGAACAGCCCGAGCAGCATGGCGATCTGGCCGACCGGTATCTGCGACGCACTGGCGCCGCCGAACATGGCGCCGACGATCGAAACCGCCAGCAGGATGAGCAGGAAAACAACCGCGATCACGACTTGGCTCCCACATGGGCGTCGACGCCGAGCGCATGCAGGGTTTCGTCGGCCTCCTCGATATACGACTTCGGACCGGTGATGTGCTCGATCTCGGCGATCGAGCCGCCGCGCAGCAGCAGCGCCACTTCCAGCACCCGCAGCACGGCCATGAGTCCGAAAACCGCCAGGCCGATCAGCCACAGCCCCTGCGGAATGATCAGCGGTGTCTTGATGAGGCTGTTGTCGGTGGCCTTGAATTCCCACGACTCGACGAAGGTCTGCCATGCGCCGTAGACCAGGAAGCCGGCGAACACCGCCAGCATCGCGAGCGCCACCCAATGCAGGTAACGGCGCGCGCCCGCCGGAATGCGCTGGATCAGCACATCGATGCGAACGTGGGCGCGCCCTTCGAGCGCCCCGGCCAGTCCCCAGGCGATGCCAACGGCCAGCATGTAACCCGAAAGCTCGATGCTCGACTGCGTCGAAAAACCGAAAAACTTGCGCGCCAGCACGTCGAAGGTGATGAAACAGGCGCAGGCGATGAACAGCCAGCCGGCACACCCTCCCATGAAACGCGCCACGACGTCGATGCCGCCGTTGAGCTTGCGAACCAGTCCGAGCATCATCAATCCGGAAACACTTGTTGTCGATGGGGTGGAAGCGGCGGCGAACGCGGCAGGTCAACCGGTTGAGCGGCCGGGACGGTCAAGCGTTTGTTCCCGAATGGCGCCGCAAGGTCGCGTCACGGGGCGCGGTCGGCCCCGCGACACGGTGCGAGCTGCCCCCGGCAGGCTAGGGGCGATAGCGCACGCCGGTGATCGGCGCGATCACTTCGTTGTAGGTCTCGCCGCACTTGGCGCCACAGCGCTTGACCCAGTTGGGCAGCACGACCGTGGTCAGCGCCTCGCGGATGCGCGCCTTGTCGGCGTCGGATGCCTTCACCAGCGTCATGGGCTTGTTCTTGACCACGTTGCCGATCTTGCAGCCGGCCGCGTTGCCGATGTTGCAATCGACGCCATCCTGGGTCGCGTCCGCGCCGAGTTTCCACTGCGCCTCCTGCACCTGCTTCAACTGCGCCTCGAGAAAGCTGCGCACGGCCGGGTCGAGCTTGTTCCACCAGGCCAGATTGACGATGTAGGCCGCCGTGGACCAGGAAATCGGCAGGTTGTACAGATGGGAGGTCACCTCGTACCACTTGACGCCGTTGCCGCTCCCGGTGCCGGTCACCCCGCAATCGACCGTGCCGCGTTCGAGCGCGGAATACACCTCGCCGAACGCCAGCGCGGTGGGTTGCGCGCCCAGCGCGTTCATCAGGTCGCCGGGAGAAGGCCCGTTGACCCGGATCTTGAGCCCCTTGAAATCGGCTAGTCCCGCAATGGGCTTGCGGCAGAAGAACACCTGCGCCGGATAAGGATAGGTGGCGATGATGCGCACGCCGAGGCGCTCTAGCTCGCGATTGGCCACCGGTACCATGGCCGTCGCCACCTTGTAGGCGGTCTCGATCTCGGGATTCAAGCCCGCCAGATCCACACCGTCCAGGATTGGAACATCCCCCGACACCGTGGTCAGGGGCACCCCGCCGATATCCACCTGGCCGGAGCGCACCAGCCGAATCACCTCCGGGCCCTGCACGTTCGCCTCGGGCCAGCTTTTCAGGTTGAACTCGATGCGCCCGTTGCTCGCCTTGGGCATGTTCTCGCGCAGCATCGGCACATCGACCCTCGTGTATTGGGGGATCGTCGGCGCGGCCTGGGTGACCGCCGTGACGGTGATCTTCGGCCCCGCCGGCAGGGATTGCGCCCCGGCGGTCGATACGGTGCACAACGCGGCAGCCAGCGCGCAAACCAGGCCCTTCAATTTCATGGCGATCTCCTGTGGATTTGATGGGAACGAACGATGGGGAACCGAAAAACCCTGCATAACTTCAAAGCTAGAAGCTTGCCAATTGCGCGTTGCGCAGGTCGGTCACGAGCATGGAGCCCGGCTTGTGGGTGATCGACAGCGACGGCCGCGCCGCGCGCACCGCCGATTGCGGCGTGACCCCGCAAGCCCAGAACACCGGCACTTCGCCCGGCTCGATGCCAACGAAGTCGCCGAAATCCGGTTTGGTGACGTCCGCGATGCCGATGGCTGCCGGGTCGCCGAAATGAACCGGCGCACCATGCACATTAGGGAAGCGCGAGGTGATCTGGATCGCCCGGATCGCATCGGCGGGTTTCAGCGGTCGCATCGAAACCACCATCGGCCCGCCGAACGGGCCGGCGGGCGCGGTGGCGATATTGGTGCGGTACATGGCCACGTTGCGGCGGCGCTCGATATGGCGCATGCGGATTCCGGCCTCGATCAGCGCTTCCTCGAAGGAGAAGGAGCAGCCGATCACGAAAGCGACCAGGTCGTCGCGCCAGACCTGCGACAGGTCATCGACCACGCCGACCAGTTCGCCGTCTTTCCAGACGCAGAATTCGGAGATGTCGGTACGGATATCGAGGTCGGCGCCAAGCGCAGGAATGCGACCGCTGCCCGGCTCGCCCACGCCGATGACGGGACAGGGTTTCGGGTTGAGGTGGCAGAACCGCATGAAGTCGGCCGCCTGGGCCGCCGGCAGGACGGCGAGATTGCCCTGTACGAAGCCCGGCGCAAGTCCGGCGGTAGGACCGCGATGCTGCTTGTTGCGGATGGCGTGACGGGCTGCGATGGCTGCTGAGGTCATGAGCTAGACTGGCTGCATATGTCCGGTCATTATCGCCGGATTGCGCAGCCTTGCGAAAGTGTTGCAGTATTGCAAATCTGGCGCCGCTGTCGAGCGACTTTTTTTTGTTGCCGGCGATCAGTTTTGCTTGTGTCCGCATACCGGTCGTATCTTTGCCTTCATCCATGTCGAACCACCCGTCCTTGCAGCGATGAACTTGCGCTTCGTAGAAGCCTTCGTCTGGGTCGCCCGCCTGAAAAGCTTCAAGGGCGCCGCCGAGCGCCTGCACACCACGCAGGCTGCCATCAGCAGCCGCATCGCCACCTTCGAGGCCGACCTCGGGGCGCGGCTGTTTGACCGCGACAGCCGTTCGGTGACCCTCACGCTGCGCGCCACCCAAATCCTGCCCCTGGCCGAGCGCATGCTGGCGCTGGCCGACCAGATGCTGCAGGCGGCGGGCGACGCCGCCGAATTCACCGGCACACTGCGCATCGGTACCATGGAGAGTGTGGTGCATACCTTTCTTCCCGCGCTGCTCTCGAACTTCTCGATACGCTATCCCAAGGTCACCGTGGAACTGCATTCCGACATCACGCCCTTCCTGCGTGACGAACTTCTCAAAGGCACCCTCGATTGCGTACTGACGAGCGAGGAAATCGCCGAAGGCGCGATCGAGAACCGCCGCATCGCCGCGTTGCCGATGGCGTGGGTGGCGTCGCCATCGCTGCAGATTGCGCCGGGGCCGGTGCCTTTCTCCGAGATCGCCAAGCGGCCGCTAATCACGTTCCACAAGCGTTCGGTGGTTTATCGTGACATGTTGGGCGCGGGGAGCGATCCGACCAGCTTGCGCGTCAATTTCTTTTCCTCGCTGGCGGCCATGATCAGCATGACCCGCAGCGGCTTCGGCATCGCCACCTTGCCCCTTGCGGTCATTCCGCGCGAGCTTGCCAGCGGCGAATTGCGCGCGCTTGACGCCACGCCGCCGCTCAAGCCGCTGCCGGTGGTGGCAAGCATACGCGCCGGCGGCGCGAGCAGCGTCACCGAGCAGTTTTCGCGCATGGCCGCCGATGTGTTCGAAGAGTTTTCCGCCCACTCGCCGCCATCCGCAGCCCCTGCGGCCACGGCACCAACATGATCGACAAGGCAGCCCCATGACTGACCTCACCAAGAAACCCTGGCGCTCCGGCATCACCACCGACGGGATGGACCGCGTGGCCCATCGTGCCTTCATGCGTGCCACAGGCATGGATGACGAGGCCATCGCCAAGCCTTTCATCGGCGTCATGAGCACACATGGGGAAAACACGCCCTGCTCCATGTCGCTGCGTCCGCAGGCCGAGGCGGCGAAGCTCGGCGTGGCGGCGGCCGGCGGCACGCCGATCGAGTTCACCACGGTATCGGTGTCCGACGGCACCTCCATGAACCACAAGGGTATGCGCATGAGCCTGGTGTCGCGCGAGCTGATCGCGGACTCCATCGAACTGGTGATGCGCGGCCATGCCTATGACGGCTTCATCGGCTTCGCCGGCTGCGACAAGACATTGCCCGGGGTGATGATGGCGATCGTGCGGCTCAACTGCCCCTCTGTTTTCATCTACGGCGGCGCGATGCTGCCGGGCGAGTGGCGCGGCGACCCGGTCACCATCCTTACCGCCTACGAAGCCGTCGGCGGCGTCCTCGCGGGCACCTTCAGCGAGGCCGACCTGGCCGAGCTCGAACTCCACTGCGCGCCCACCGTCGGCTCCTGCCCCGGCCAGTTCACCGCCAACACCATGGCCATGGTGTCCGAAGCCTTGGGACTGGCCATTCCGGGCTCGGCCATGATGCCGGCGGTGTATTCGCAGCGGCTCGCAATGGCGCGCCGCGCCGGCCATGTCGTGATGCGCATCCTCACGGAGGGCGGCCCGCTGCCGCGCGACCTGGGCACGAAAAAGAGTCTGGAGAACGCCTGCGCCGCGGTCGCCGCCACAGGCGGCTCGACCAATGCCGGGCTGCATCTGCCGGCCATCGCGCACGAGGCCGGCATCCGCTTCACCCTGAATGATGTCGCCGAGGTTTTCCAGCGCACGCCGCTCATCGCCAGCCTGCAGCCCGGCGGCAAGTACTTGGCGCGCGACCTGCACCATGCCGGCGGCGTGGCCCGGGTGCTGAAGGCGCTCCTCGAGGGCGGCTACCTGCATGGCGACACACTTACCCTCTCAGGTGCAACCCTTGCCGAATCGCTGGCCGACAGCGCGGGCGCCGACGGCCAAATCATCCGGCCGACGGCCAACCCCCTGCATCCAAGTGGTGGCGTGGTGGTGCTCAAGGGCAGCCTGTGCCCGGATGGCGCGCTCATCAAGATCGCCGGCCTGCAGGCGTTGGTGTTTGAAGGCCGCGCACGCGTCTTTGACGGCGAGGAAGCCTGCGTCGACGTGGTCAAGCGCCGCGCCTATGCCGAGGGCGATGTCTTGATCATCCGCAACGAAGGCCCCAAAGGCGGCCCCGGCATGCGCGAGATGCTTGGCACCACCGCCCTGATCTACGGCCAGGGCATGGGGGAAAAGGTCGCGCTTCTGACCGATGGGCGGTTTTCCGGCGCGACGCGCGGCATGTGCATCGGTTACGCGGCACCGGAAGCCGCCGCGGGCGGGCCGCTCGCGTTGGTGCAGGATGGCGACCCGATCCGCATCGATTGCAACGCGCGCCGCATCGACTGGCTGGTCGACGAGGCGGAGATCGCCCGGCGCCGGGCGGCGTGGCAGCCACACCGGGCCGAACGTCTCGCCGGGGTGCTGGAAAAGTACGCACGGCTGGTCGGTCCCGCGAACGAGGGCGCGGTCACCCATTCAGGCATGGTCGACTGGCCGCAGGGTGTTTGATCCGGATAGCGGCGCAGACGCCATGGCATTGTCCACCCGACGCACCCTGCTCAAGGCCTACGCACTGGCGGCGCTGCCCGCCCTCGCGCCGGGCGCAGCCCGCGCTCAGGCCGCCACCCGCTTTGTCGTCGCCTTTGCCGCCGGCGGCATTGCCGACACCGTCGGCCGCCTGGTCGCACAGCGCATGGCCGGTCGATCGGTGATCGTGGAA
>CANGUJ010000237.1 GCA_947456845.1 Burkholderiales bacterium
CAGCACCCAGGCGAATTCCCTTGCGTCAATTGAGTTTTCGCTGTTTGCCGCTGCGGTTTCCGGCGTGGTGTCGCACGCGCGTGCCAGCAGCGGTGCGAAGCCGGGCTGGCCAAGCAGGTCTTGATACTCGGTTGAATCGTAGCCCTCAGCGTCGAGCAGGTCGAGCAGGCGGGACAGAAACATTCTGGCGAAGGTGGCGCTCTTGGGAATCGACCAACCTGCGTCGAAAAAGCGCGTCAGCGGAAGCGACTCCTGCATGGCGAATCGCAACATCAGCGGTGGCGAGCCAATGCCGAACCCCTGCCTCCCCTCGGCGAGGTTGAGCACCATTTCTTCAGAGCAGAAGCCGCACATGGCAATTGGAGAGCAGGCGAAAGTGGGGACTATGGCAGGCCGCCGCGACGGCTGGTGTCGCGATCAACTCAGCGTCACACAACACGCCACCGGTCCCTGGTCGTCACGCTCATGAATCCCTCTCGGACGTAGCCACGTCGTCACCGCGGCGTTCGCCTATCGCCACCTCGGCCGGCTGTCCGCTGGCTTGACTTCGATATTTATTGTGCATACAATAAATATCACGGATGTCATATTCGATGCTGCCAAGGATGCTGCAAACCTGGCAAAGCACGGCGTGCCTTTGGTGCTGGCGGTCGAATTGGAGTGGGACGAGTTGATTGCGGTGCCGGACACGCGTCGCAACTACGGCGAAAAGCGCATGGTGGGTTACGCGCCGATTGGTCCGCGTGTTTACTGTGTGGTGTTCACGGACCGCGGCCAGAAGCGCCGGGTCATCAGCCTGCGCAAGGCGAACGATAGGGAGGTGAGACGCTATGCAAGTGAAATCTAAGTCGGGTCGGGTGTTCAAGTTGCCGACGGCCAAAGAAGATGCGGCCATCACGGCGGCCGCCTTGTCCGATCCTGATGCCGTACCACTGACCGATGCCGAGTGGGAGACCGCCAGACCGTCAATACGGCGCGGACGCCCGCCGGCTTCTGTAACCAAGGAACGGATCACGATTCGCCTATCGCGCGACGTGGTGGATCAATTCCGGGCAAGCGGCGATGGCTGGCAGACACGTGTGGATGCGGCGCTGAAAGATTGGCTCAAGAAGCATTCGCCAGCATGACCAACGTCGCCGCATCCCGCCTACCCGCGTAGTACCGGTCCAGCACCCGCCCGAATCCCGCTTCCTCCGGCGCCGCCGCTTCAAACAGCGTCATGCAGGAACACAGCTTCAGGTCATCCGGCGAGCCGAAAATGTCGTGTGCGGTCTTGCCCGCGACACCCAGCACCAGCGCCGTGCATAGCCGCAAGCGCTCGCCCAGCACCGGGTGGTGCCAGTAGGCCTGCGCGTCAGCCAGGTCCGCCAGCCCGTAGTGCTTGGCGGTGCTGCTGTGGCCCAGCGCGCGCAGTTGCGGAAAGATGAACCACATCCAGTGGCTTTGCTTGTAGCCGGCGCGCAGTTCGTCGCACACGGCAGCGAAAACCGGGGCCTGTGCGGTGACAAAGCGTTCGAGGTCGTGCGAATCGGCTGGCATGGCGGACTTGACCTCCTATAACGGACCGGTACGGGCATATAGCCGGGCAAGCACCTCGAGCATGTCGCCCGGCAGCTTGGCGCGCGCAGCCTCGGCAATGCTCTCCGGCACTCCAAACCGCGCCTCTGCCACCGGCCCGGCAATCGCGGCCACGGTGTCGCTGTCGCCGCCGATGGAAATGGCGAGCCGGATCGCCGCCTCGAACCCATCCGCCTCCAGGGCGCAGATCAGCGCCTCGGGGACGGTCTCCTGGCAGGTTTCATTGAAGCGGTACACCGGGCGTATTTCGTCGGTGCTGCGCGCCATGTCGTAACCATGCACCGTGGCCACATGGGTGCGGATGGCCGCAGCATCGACACCGTGGCGGGCGAGGAAGATCGCCTCGGTCGTGGCCACCGCGCCTTTCACGCCTTCCGGGTGGCTGTGGGTCACCACCGTCACCTGGCGCGCCAGTGTGGCGGCTTCTTCCAGCGTGCGGGCGAGGAGTGCCGCCGGGGCCACCCGCATGGCCGAGCCGTTGCCGAAGCTGTTGTAGGGTTTGAGGTCGCCGCGCCGCAGCCAGTCGGCAAAGCGTCCGCCGTATCCGCGGCCGGGGTAGCGGCGGCACCAGTCCAGCAGCATCGCCGCCGGGTCCAGACCGTCCAGCAGCGCTGCTGCCACGGCGATGGTGCAGACCGTGTCGTCGGTGAAGTCGCTGTCCGGGTGGAACAGCGGCTCGAAGTCGGTGCGCCGCAGGTTGTCGAACTCGTACACCGAGCCGATGATGTCGCCGATGATTGCGCCGAGCATGGTGGGTTGGACTTCCTGGTGTGGCGAGGAGTTACCTCAACTTCAGCCGGCGCGGTCCAGCTTCTCCAGCAGGGCAAGCGCACGTTTCGGGTTGCCTCGTGTCGCACGGGTCTCAAAACGCACCCGGGCGTCGTAGTTGGCCAGTGCCACGGTAGCCAACTCGTCCATCAGTTTGTTGATGCTCACGGAGTTGGCGCGCGCCAGCGCCTTGAGGCGCTCGTGCTTGTCGTCGGGCAGGCGGATCGTCAGGGTAGCCATTTCAAAACCTCCAGGCATTGCTCGGGCGTCAGGATTCTGAGAGAGGGAAACTTCAATTCACCGCGTGAAAGATCGCGCAAGTTTCGGGTCACGATGGTTTCGGCGTGCGCAGCCACGCCAAGTTCAATCAGGTGATTGTCAGCTTCATCCGGCAGGTTGGGGCGCCAGGCATAGAAAACCTCTACCCAGCGGCATTGGCTCAAGAAGCCGTCGAAAAGTTCGTGGCGTTCTTTGGTTGACAACGCACTTCCTTCGAAGAGCTCAGCGCGCCCCAGCACATCTTCATACTCGGCAAGGAGCGCTGGGCCGAGCACCGGTTCATACTGGCCCTTGAGGCAGGCGCGTAAAACCGCTCGAGGTGCCACGCCGCCTCGCAACATCGCGGATACGAGTACGTTGGTGTCGAGGACGATCACTGGCATGTTCATTATGATAGCGTATATGCTGTCATTGAGGAGCTGAAATGCAACGCCGCCACTTCCTGCAAATGGCCGCCACTGGCGGCTTTACCGCCGCCTCGGGTGCGGCGCCGGCGCAAGTCCGGCCGCAGCTTTTCCCCGGTGCGATCACGGATGTGGCCGGGATCAAGGTCGGGCACTTCACCGAAACCCGCCGCCCCACCGGCTGCACCGTCATCCTCACCGAAGAGGGCGCCGTAGCCGGTGTGGACGTGCGCGGCTCCGCGCCCGGTACCCGCGAAACTGACCTGCTGGTGCCGACCAACCTGGTGGAGAAGGTGCATGCCATCCTGCTCGCAGGCGGCAGCGCCTTCGGGCTGGAGGCGGCCACCGGGGTGGTCAGGTACCTGGAAGAGCGCAAGATCGGCCACAACGTCGGCGCGGCGGGCGTGGTGCCCATCGTGCCGGCGGCGATCCTGTTTGATCTCAACGTCGGTAACCCGACCATCCGGCCCGATGCGGCGGCTGGCTATCAGGCCTGTGTGGCGGCCACTCGTGAGCCGCCGGCGCAAGGCAGTGTCGGCGCAGGCACCGGCGCCACGGTGGGCAAGCTGTGGGGTATGGCGCGCGCCATGAAAGGCGGCATCGGCACGGCATCGGTCAAGGCGGGCGGCTTCACAATGGGTGCGGTGGTGGCAGTCAATGCGGTGGGGGATGTGCAGGACCCTGCCACCGGCCGGCTCATCGCCGGGGCACGCAGTGCGGATGGCCGCAACCTGCAAGGGGCGGTGCAGGGGATTCTCGCCGGCCAGGTGCCGCAGGCGCTTTTGCCCGGCACCGCCACCACGATCGGTGCGATCGCCTGCGATGCGGTCCTCACCAAGGCGCAATGCCAGAAGCTCGCCCAGATCGCCCATGACGGCCTGGCGCGGGCCATCAACCCGGCCCATACCCTGTGGGACGGCGACACCCTGTTTGCCTTGGCCACCGGCCGTGCGGCTGCCCCCGCCAGCATGATATTGCTGGGCGTCCTCGCAGCGGAGGCCATGGCCCGCGCGGTGGTCAACGCCGTGCTCAGCGCGAAGGGGCTGCCGGCCTTGCCTGCGGCAGGGGAAATGCCGGTCTAGGTTTGGCCTTGCTGGCCGCCGCTCGGTGTCAGGCCCAGCTCGCCGCATACGCGCGCGAGCGTCGCCTTGAGGGCGCTTACCTCGGCCTCCAGCGTCGCAACCCGGGCGCGCAGGGCGTCGATATCGAGCGACGCCCCATCCACACTGGCCACGGAATCCACCGGCGCCTCGATGCCCGGCCTGCCGGACAACAGATGCGCCCAGCGTTGCTCGCGCGCGCCGGGCAGCCGCGGCAGTTGCATGACCAGTGCGCCGGCCTCGCGCGCGGCGAGTTCTTCGAGAAAGGCTTCGACCGAGGAAATGTCGGCGAAGCGATACAGGCGCTCAGTGGCGAGCCGCAATTCCCCCGGGGTTTGCGGGCCGCGCAGCATCAGCGCGGTCAACAGGGCGGCGGACTGCTCCGGTACGTGCAGCACACGCTCGAGGTTGTGCTCATAGCGGGTGACGCGGCCGCCGGAGGATTCGATCACCAGGCTGGCGGCCTTGAGCGCATCAAGCGCTTCCTGCACCTGGGCATCACCGGCTTCGATCACGGGCGAGCGGCTGGTCTTCTGGTTGCAGCCTGATACCAGCGCATTGAGGGTCAACGGGTAGGTATCGGGTACGGTGCGCTGCTTTTCGTAGAGCACGCCGAGGACACGGGTTTCGATGAGGGACAGGGCAGGCAGGGGACGCATGCCCGCAGTATCGCAGGACGCGGCCGTTCGACCCGCTCGGCCATGGCCCGGCTAGGCGCGGCCCGCGCGCAGGCGGTCGTGCCGCGCCCAATCCAGAACATAGCGGCGCTGGGCTTCGGTCTCAGGCGAGCGCGGATGACGTATCCGCTTGGCCACGGTGTTCCAGTGTTCCGCGACCATGGCCAGGGCCTCGGCGCCGCTCTTGCCATGGCGCACCAGCCAGCATGCGACGATGGTGCCGGTCCGGCCGATGCCGCCCCGGCAATGCACATAGGGCACGGCGTTGACCGCGACGAGCGCGTCGATGCGGTCGAGAATGCGGTTGGCATGCGCGGCGCAATGCGGCACGTCGACGTCACGGATGCCCAGCCGTTCGTGGGCGACCGGCCTGTCGAGCCCGCGCGAGACCATCGGCAACAGCGCATGGTAGGGCGCAAGTTCATGCGCTTCGGTCAGGTCGACAAAATGGCGCACGCCCGCGGCCGCGATCATGGCCAGCCGGGCCTGCGCGGCCACCGGATTGCCGGCACCGGGATGTTCGCCGGCCAAAAGCGTACCGGGCACGACCCAGTAACAGTCCTGATGCGGCCGCGTTGCGGCCGGCAACGGACGGCGGTTCTCCGGCGCCGCGCGGGCGGGAACCTGTTCCGGCAGGGCGGTGAACAGGTCCGCCATGGCGGTCTGGCAGGGCGGTCTGAGGGGGCGACGCGCGCCGCGCGCCTGGCGCGCCGCGGCGGGGTGTGAAGAGGCAGGCTGCATGAGTGGCATCCGCAATGCTCGGGCACACCAGATTAGGCCTGCGCTGGCTCGACAGGTGAGCCAGCGCGCCCGGTGTTCCCGGCCGGCTATTGCGGTTCGATCCTGGCGCCGCGCATGATTCTTCCCGCTTTGCTCGAACAGCCGAGGCCGGCTGGGCGGTGACCGGCACCCGATGCGGCCGCCGGCACGCATGACTCGCGGCATAATGAGGCGTCGTTGAATTGACACCAAGGGAGACAATCCATCATGAAGACCAGAATCGTCACACCGGAAGAATTCGAGAAATGCGTTGCGCGCTTCGCCAAGGTGGCGCCGCAGAAGCACGACGCCGCCGCGCAGAACGGCATTCCGGTCGAAGCCAGCGAAATGGTGGCCGCCAAGGAGATCCGCTACTACATGGGGCCGGCCGGCTCTAGCACCGCGGTCAGTGGCGGCACCTTGCCTGCGGTGGAGGGTTTTCCGGGCATGTCGGTCTACCTGGTGGCCTGCCCGCCGGGCAACGGGCCGATGCTGCATGCCCACATGCACACCCTGGAAAGTTTTTTCTGCGTCGATGGCCGGTTCGAGATCGCCTATGGCGATGGCGGCGAGAACACCGTCGTGCTCGAGCCGCGCGACATGGTGGCGGTGCCGCCGGGGGTGACGCGCAAGTTCAAGAATGTGTCCGACCAGGATGCGCATTTGCTGGTGATGATCCAGGGCGACCCCAACCAGATGGGCGACATCCTCTACACCCCGGAGATCGGCGAGGAAATCGTGCGTCGCTTCGGCCCTGCCGCCAAGGCCGGATTCGAGAAGACCGGCATCGCCTTCACCGCCGGCGTGTGAGCCGGCGGGC
>CANGUJ010000238.1 GCA_947456845.1 Burkholderiales bacterium
CTATCGCAAAGGCGCATTCACCGGCGCCGAAGAGGATCGCGACGGCTTTTTCCAGGCCGCCCGCGGCGGCACGCTTTTCCTCGATGAAGTCGCCGACCTGCCGCTTTCGATGCAGGTCAAGCTTTTGCGCGTCATACAGGAAAAGCAAGCGCGCCGCGTCGGCAGCACCGTCGAGGAAGCTGTCGACGTGCGGCTGGTGAGCGCGACGCACCAGAACCTAGGCGCGCTGGTGACGGCGGGTAAGTTTCGTCAGGATCTGCTGTACCGGATTGATGTGATCGACATCAAGATGCCAGCCTTGCGCGAATACCGCGAGGACATCCCGGCGCTCGCGCAGACCATACTGGAGCGCCTGGTGGAGCAGAACGGCCGCCCCGCGACCCTGACCGCGGCGGCGCTCGAACAGTTGAAGGCCTATGATTATCCCGGCAATGTGCGCGAACTCGAAAATCTGCTCGAACGCGCCATGGCGCTGGCCGACGGCGATCAAATCGACGCCGGCGACCTGCGCCTGATGCCCGCCCAGGGCGAGGCAGTCGACTCGGGCGGTATGGCAGCGGGGGCTGCTGGCTGGATGGGGGTGATGTCCCTGCAGGCCCATCTCGACCACGCGGAGCGCGAAGCCATTCTTGCGGCACTGAACGCGACGGGCAACAATCGCACGGCGGCGGCCAAGCTCCTGGGCGTGACGTTCCGCTCCCTCCGGTATCGTTTGCAGAGGCTCAATATTGGCGACTGACGGGTCTGGCGAGGCCGCTGCGCCCGGGCGGTGGCGGGGTGGCTGGTACCGCCCGGCTAGGGCGGTCGCTTCGCCGAACTTCAACCGGCGGCCGCCCGGCACGTGCGTCGAACTGGTGGTGATCCACAACATCAGCCTTCCGCCGGGCGTGTTTCGCGGCGACGCCATCGAGAGGCTGTTCACCAACACGCTCGACCCCGGCGCACATCCCTATTTCACGCAGTTGATCGGACTGCGCGTGTCCGCGCACTTCCTGGTACGGCGCAACGGGGCCCTGCTGCAGTTCGTCTCCTGCGATGATCGTGCCTGGCATGCGGGCGCGTCTTCGTGGCGCGGCAGATCGGACTGCAACGACTTTTCGATCGGCATTGAGGTCGAAGGCAGTGACGCGACCAGGTTTACCGCCCGCCAGTATGCGCGCCTCGCCCGACTGCTGCGCCGATTGCGTGCCGCCTATCCGGCCATTTCGGGTGTCGCCGGACACTCCGAAATCGCGCCTGGCCGCAAGACCGACCCCGGACCGTACTTTGACTGGGCCAGGCTCCTGTCGGAGAGCGGACTCGACGACGTAGGGCACGCGCTGCGCAGGCTTGATCCCGCGCCGCCAGGGTGAAACCCCTTGCGCGTGTCCTAAAACCATACTAGACTTTGTCCTTGTCGGTAAGGGCTACACCATATATTGTGGTTGCGCGATGTGGTTGTGTGCTGCTGGTGTGATTTTCTTGTGAGTCTTGTGTGATGTTGGGGTGGGTGCGCGATGCTTGTGTGTCGTCTGCGGGCGGTGCGCAGCACGTTCACAGGGGGTGTTGGGTGTACGTGGAGGCACATCGGTGCCATCGGCGAAATATGCCGCGTAATTCGCAGCCGGATCGCCTCCATTGGCACTTAAAAAAAGCGAGCGGGGGTGGTTGTCCGGGCGGTGCTCGCGTGAACAAGGGGTGAGCGTTCCCGTTTGGTGCAGGGGCCCCGGGCCGTGCCGCTCTGGCTGCCCGCGCACCCTGCCGCTCGCGGGGCGACGTACGTAAACAATAAGTTCTGGAGACTTGGCCAATGCAGTCTGTTCATATGGGCGACGCCACCATGGCGGACGCGGCGATGATCATTCGCGGCGAATCGGGGTCAAGCGCGCCGCTTGACGCGGCAATGCTGCAAGCGCAGTACCGGATCATCCGGCGCAACGGCGCGGTGGTGCCGTTCGAGCCTTCGAAGATCACGGTCGCGATGACGAAGGCCTTTCTTGCGATCAGCGGAGGACAGGGTGCCGCCTCAGCGCGGATCCGCGAGGTCGTCGCTACCCTTACCGAGGCCGTGGTCGGAGCGCTGGTTCGCCGCCAGCCGGCTGGCGGCACCTTTCATATAGAGGACGTGCAGGACCAGGTCGAGCTTTCGCTGATGCGCTCAGGCGAACATGAGGTGGCGCGCGCCTACGTGCTGTATCGCGAGAAGCGGGCGGCCGAACGCGCCCGTTCGAAGGAGCGTGCTTCGCCCGTCACCCAGCCGCCAGGCATGATGATTGTCGATGATGCCGGCAACCGGGTGCCGCTCGACGTCGCGCGGCTCAAGGCTCTGCTCGAGTCGGCGTGCGAGGCTTTGCCGGAGACGCGCCCCGATCTGATCCTCGAGTCGTCGCTCAAGAACCTCTACGACGGTGTTCCGCAGGGAGAGGTCCGCAAGGCGCTGATCCTCTCGGCTCGTACGCTGATCGAAAGCGATCCTGCCTATGGGTACGTCACCGCCAGGCTGCTGCTCAACGACATCCGCCACGAAGTCATCGGCGAGGAGCTGTCGCAGGCCGAGATGGAGTCGCGCTATGCCGACTACTTCCCCAGCTTCATCAAGGGCGGCATCGCGGCCGAGCTTCTCGACGAGCGGCTCGCCCAGTTCGACCTGAAGCGTCTCGGCGCCGCGCTGGTCGGCCGCCGCGACTTCCAGTTCGAGTATCTCGGCCTGCAGACACTGTACGACCGCTATTTCCTGCATCAGGACGAGCGGCGCATCGAGTTGCCACAGGCGTTCTTCATGCGTGTCGCCATGGGGCTGGCGTTGAACGAGGTCGAGCGCGAGGCGCGCGCGATCGAGTTCTATGAAGTGCTCTCGCGTTTCGATTTCATGTCGTCCACGCCGACGCTTTTCAATGCCGGAACCCTGCGTTCGCAGCTTTCGTCCTGCTATCTCACCACGGTGGCCGATGATCTGGACGGCATCTATGAGGCGATCAAGGAAAACGCACTGCTTTCCAAGTTCGCCGGCGGCCTCGGCAACGACTGGACCCCGGTGCGGGCGCTGGGCAGCTACATCAAGGGCACCAACGGTAAGTCGCAGGGTGTGGTGCCTTTTCTCAAGGTGGTCAACGACACTGCGGTTGCGGTCAATCAGGGCGGCAAGCGCAAGGGCGCGGTTTGCGCCTATCTCGAAACCTGGCATCTGGACATCGAGGAGTTCCTGGAGCTGCGCAAGAACACCGGCGATGACAGGCGCCGCACGCATGACATGAACACGGCCAACTGGATTCCCGACCTGTTCATGAAGCGCGTGATGGAGAACGGCGAGTGGACACTGTTTTCGCCCTCCGACTGCATCGATTTGCACGACAAGTTCGGCAAGGATTTTGAACGCGCCTACGTGGCTTACGAGGAAAAAGCCGCGCGCGGCGAACTCAAGCTCTTCAAGAAGGTGCCGGCGGTCTCGATCTGGCGCAAGATGCTGTCCATGCTGTTCGAGACCGGCCATCCTTGGTTCACTTGGAAGGATGCCTGCAACATCCGTTCGCCGCAGCAGCATGTCGGTGTCGTGCATTCGTCGAACCTTTGTACCGAGATCACGCTCAACACAAACGAGAGTGAAATAGCGGTGTGCAATTTAGGTTCTGTGAACTTGCGCGCACATCTCAAGGACGGCAAGATCGACCATGCCAAGCTCAAGCGGACGGTCGGCACGGCGATGCGCATGCTCGACAACGTCATCGACATCAACTACTACGCCGTTGCGAAGGCGCGCAATTCCAACCTGAAGCATCGCCCCGTCGGATTGGGCATCATGGCCTTCCAGGATTGCCTGCATGAACTGCGCATTCCCTATGCGTCGCAGGAGGCCGTCGAATTCGCCGACCAGTCCATGGAAGCGGTCTGCTACTACGCCTACATGGCGTCGACCGATCTTGCCGCCGAGCGCGGCCGGTACATCTCCTACAAGGGCTCCTTGTGGGATCGGGACATCCTGCCGCCGGATACGATCAGGCTGCTGCGCGCGGAGCGGGGTGGCTACGTTGATGTCGACGAATCGTCCACGCTCGATTGGGACACTCTGCGTGCCCGCATTCGCGAGCATGGCATGCGCAACTCGAACTGCGTTGCCATCGCGCCGACGGCGACCATCTCCAACATCATCGGCGTTTCGGCCTGCATCGAACCGACGTTCCAGAACGTGTTCGTCAAGTCCAATCTGTCCGGCGAATTTACGGTCGTCAACGAGTATCTGGTGCGCGACCTCAAGCGCCTCGGGCTGTGGGATGCTGTCATGATCGCCGACCTCAAGTATTTCGACGGATCACTGGCCAAGATCGACCGGGTGCCGCCTGAGATCCGCAGCCTCTACGCGACTGCATTCGAGGTCGATTCGAAGTGGATCGTCGAGGCCGCGGCGCGCCGCCAGAAGTGGATCGACCAGGCCCAATCCCTGAACATTTACATGGCAGGTGCCTCAGGCAAGAAGCTCGACGACACCTACAAGCTGGCCTGGCTGCGCGGTTTGAAGACCACCTACTATCTGCGCACCCTGGGCGCCACCAACGCAGAGAAGTCCACAGTGAAGGCAGGCCAGTTGAACGCCGTGCCTTCCGACGGCGGCACGGCCGGCCATGCCGCGTCGTCGGTGTCGGCGATGGCGGGCGCTGAGCCCGAGGTGGTCGGACAGGCCTGCATGCTGCGGCCCGGCGATCCCGGGTTCGATGAATGTGAAGCCTGTCAGTAGGCCCGATCGTCACGCAACACAATCGTGCAACACAATGGAGATGGATGAATGCTGACTTTCGAGGATGATGTTCCGGCCGGGCGCGGTATGGCACCGGGGGCGATGCTGGGGTTGCAGAGCGTCGCCGATGCCCAGCGGCTTGCGGGCGCCATGCCGCCGGCCCGCCCCTTGACCGGAATGCCGCTGGCCGCCAAGCAGGCGGAGGCCCCAGCGGCATTGCGCCGCGTCAACGTGGCCGACAAGCGCATCATCAACGGGCAGACCGATGTCAATCAGCTCGTGCCTTTCAAGTACAAGTGGGCATGGCAGAAGTATCTGGATTCCTGCGCCAATCACTGGATGCCGCAGGAAATCAACATGAACCGGGACATCGCGCTGTGGAAGGATCCTAAGGGGTTGACCGACGACGAGCGCCGCATCATCAAGCGCAACCTCGGATTTTTCGTCACCGCCGACAGCCTCGCGGCCAACAATATCGTGCTGGGCACCTATCGGCACATCACGGCCCCCGAGTGCCGCCAATACCTGCTGAGACAGGCCTTCGAAGAGGCCATTCACACCCATGCGTACCAGTACATCGTCGAGTCCCTCGGGCTTGACGAGAGCGAGATCTTCAACGCCTATAACGAGGTCGAATCGATTCGTGCGAAGGACGTGTTCTTGATCCCTTTCATCGAGACCCTGACGGACCAGAATTTCGTCACCGGAACGCCGGAGAACGACCAGAAGCTCCTGAAGAGCCTGATCGTCTTCTCCTGCATGATGGAGGGTCTGTTCTTCTATGTCGGCTTTACGCAGATCCTGGCGATGGGGCGGCAGAACAAGATGACCGGAGCCGCGGAGCAGTACCAGTACATCCTGCGCGACGAGTCGATGCATTGCAACTTCGGCATTGATCTGGTCAACCAGTTGAAGATGGAAAATCCGCACCTGTGGACCCCGGCCTTCCGGGAGGAGATCCGTGAGTTGTTCAAGCAGGCTGTCGAACTCGAATACCGTTACGCGGAGGACACCATGCCGCGTGGCGTACTCGGGTTGAACGCGCCGATGTTCAAGGGCTACCTCAGATTCATCGCGAATCGCCGTTGTCAGCAAATAGGTATTGACCCCTTGTTTAGTAACGAGGACAATCCTTTCCCGTGGATGAGCGAGATGATCGATCTCAAGAAGGAAAGAAATTTCTTCGAGACACGCGTCATCGAATATCAGACCGGCGGGGCGCTGAGCTGGGACTGAAACGAACAAAGGCTTCGATTCCACGACAGCGTGGCCGGGCACTGAATGCAAGGAACTAGGCAAATCAATTTTGATGCGGTGAAGGCACAGGCGCCCGCGGGCTTGCTTGGGGGGTTCGCTCCCTCGAGCCGCCGACGCGGGGCCGGCAACCTCATCACCTCCAGAAAAAACGCCGGTCGCTTTGATGCGCACCGGCTTTTTTTTTGGGGGTCGCGAAGCGGCACAGCTGGGGGCCGTCGTCGCGTGTGCGGCATTCATTAGCGCAAGCCGGTCGACCAGGCTTGCGCCGATGAATAATCCGGGCTTGTACAGACGGGTTTTTTAGTTGGTAGTTTTTTTGACACTTCATGAAGGAGATGCATCATGGCAACTGCAAAGAAACCAGCAGCGAAAAAGCCCGCCGCCAAAAAACCGGCGGTGAAGAA
>CANGUJ010000239.1 GCA_947456845.1 Burkholderiales bacterium
CCAAGCCCGCCGAGCCTGCGCGGGAGGCGCCGGCCGCACCCGCCGAAGCGGCGCCCGCAGCCGCCGAAGCGGTCAAGCTCACCAAGGCTACCAAGAAGAGCGCCCGGTCCGAGCGGCGCAACCGCGAGCGCATCGAGATGCTGCTCCTGCAGCAGGCGCCCACGGCCGAGGACGTCGAGGCGCGCCGCAACAAGCTCAAGGCCCTCATCAAGCTGGGCAAGGAGCGCTCGTTCCTCACCTACGCGGAGATCAACGACCATCTGCCCGACGACGTGGTCGACGCCGAGCAGATCGAGGCGATCATCACCACGTTCACGGACATGGGGATCGCGGTCTACGACAAGGCGCCCGACGCCGAGACCCTGCTGCTCAACGAGAACGCGCCCACGGCCACCACCGATGATGACGTCGAGGAGCAGGCCGAGGCGGCCGCGTCTTCGCTGGATTCCGAATTCGGCCGCACCACCGACCCGGTGCGCATGTACATGCGCGAGATGGGCTCGGTCGAACTGCTCACCCGCGAGGGCGAGATCGAGATCGCCAAGCGCATCGAAGACGGCCTGAAGCACATGATCCAGGCGATCGCCGCCTGCCCGACCACCATCGATGAGATTCTCGCGATGGCGGGCAAGATCTCGCGCGACGAAATGCGCATCGACGAACTGGTCGACGGGCTCATCGATCCCAACGCCACCGAGGAGGAACTCGCGGCGCTGGCCCAGGCGGAGGCGGAGGACGATGACGCCGATGCCGTCGGCGACGCCGACGAAGACGACGATGGCGAAGCCGCCAGCGCGGCCAATGCCGCCCAGATGGCCGAGTTGAAGCAGAAATCGCTGGAAATCTTCTCGCGCATCTTCCATCTGCATGAAAAGATGAAGGGCATCGTCGCCCGCAAGGGATACAAGACCAAGCCCTACATCGACACGCAAAACGCGATCTCCGACGAACTGCTGTCGATCCGCTTCACCGCCCGCATGGTCGAGCGCCTGTGCGACATGCTGCGCGGCCAGGTCGACCGCGTGCGCCAGCACGAGCGCGCGATCCAGGAGCTGTGCGTGATCAAGTCCGGCATGCCGCGGCCGCATTTCATCAAGGAGTTCCCGGGCCACGAGACCAACCAGCGCTGGGTGCAGCGCGAGGTCGATGCCGACCATTCCTACAGCGCCACGCTGGCGCGCTTCGTGCCGGCGGTGCAGGAGCAGCAGCAGAAGCTGATCGATCTCACCAACACGATCGGCATTCCGTTGAAGGACCTGAAGGAAATCAACAAGCAGATGTCCACCGGCGAGGCCAAGGCGCGTCGCGCCAAGCGCGAAATGACCGAGGCCAACCTGCGCCTGGTGATTTCCATCGCCAAGAAATACACCAACCGCGGCCTGCAGTTCCTGGACCTCATCCAGGAAGGCAACATCGGCCTGATGAAGGCGGTCGACAAGTTCGAATACCGGCGCGGCTACAAGTTCTCGACCTACGCCACCTGGTGGATCCGCCAGGCCATCACCCGCTCGATCGCCGACCAGGCCCGCACCATCCGCATCCCGGTGCACATGATCGAGACCATCAACAAGATGAACCGGATCTCGCGCCAGATCCTGCAGGAAACCGGGATCGAGCCGGACCCGGCCACGCTCGCTGTCAAGATGGAGATGCCGGAGGACAAGCTCCGCAAGACCCTCACGATCAGCACGGAGCCCATCTCGATGGAAACCCCGACCGGCGACGATGACGACTCGCATCTCGGCGATTTCATCGAGGACAACAACACGCTCGCGCCGGCCGAGGCGGCGATGTACGAGAGCCTGCGCGATGTCACCAAGGACATCCTCGACACCCTCACGCCGCGCGAGGCCAAGGTGCTGCGCATGCGTTTCGGCATCGAGATGTCGACCGACCATACCCTCGAAGAGGTGGGCAAGCAATTCGACGTCACCCGCGAGCGCATCCGCCAGATCGAGGCCAAGGCGCTGCGCAAGCTGCGCCATCCGTCGCGTTCCGAGCGCCTGAAGAGCTTCCTCGAAGACAACAATTGAAGACGGCATCGCGCCTGATCCGGGCCCGCCAGTGCGCGGGCCTGTTTTTTTGTCCGTCGCGTCCGGCCGCGCGGGCGGCGATGCGCCGCGACGGCCGTCTCGATTGAGCGGTCCGCGCAACGTCGGCGTGGCCGTCCTGGCCGTGCTCGGGGCCGTTCTCCTGTGGGGGGCGCAGTTTCCGGTGGCCAAGGCGGCCTATGCCGCGCTCGACCCCTACACCCTCACCTCGGCGCGCTACATCCTCGCCGCTTCGGTCCTGCTGGCGCTGACGGCGGCCACCGGCGGGCGCGCCGCGCTGTCGCTCGGGCCCCACCCATGGCGGCTGGTCGTGGCCGGGGTGCTCGGCATGGCGGGTTCGCCCCTGCTGGTGTTCGTCGGCTTGTCCTACACGCTGCCCGAGCACGCCGTGATCATCGTGGCGCTGCAGCCTTCGATCACCGCCATGGTGCAGTGGCGGCTCGGCGGGAAGCGGCCAGCGACCTTCACCCTGGCCGCCATCGCGGTGGCTTTTGCGGGCGTGGTGCTGGTGGTGGCAAGCCACGGCGTGCGCCCCGGTGAGGCCAAGCTCCTGGGCGACCTGATGGTCCTGTCGGGCTGCTGCTGCTGGATCTGCTACACGCTGATGCTGTCCGGATTTCCCGGCTTCGGCGCGCTGCGTTTCACCGCGCTGACCTGCCTTTTCGGTGCCATGGCGATCTGCGCGGCGACCGCGGTGGCGCTGACAGCCGGTGCCGTGCCGCTGCCGCAGGCCGGCGCATTCTTGAGCGTGGCGCCGCATATCGTGTTTCTGGCCATCCCCGGGGTGGTGCTCGCGATGGTCCTGTGGAACTACGGCAACGCGCGCCTCGGCCCCCTCAACTCCATGCTGGTCATCAACCTGATGCCGGTGGAAACCTATTTCATCCGTTATCTCGAAGGCGCGCGCTTCAGCTGGCAGGAATGGACCGGCGCCGCGCTGGTGATCGGTGCGCTGTTGGCGAACAATCTCTACCAGCGCAGGCAGTTCGCGCGCTGAGGTTTGCGGCATCCCGGGCCGCGCGGCGCGCCGGTTTGCGCCGCGCCCCTGGCTTGCCCGCAGGCAGGCACCGCACAACCGCGATGATCCAGGCGATGTGACAGGCTTCACGCGCAAATGCGAACGAAGGTGAAAAGCGCGATCTGCTTCACGCGCGCGGCCCCGCGAAGCGTCTCCGGAGGTGCCGCGGGCGCCGCCGGCGCACAACGTCGCATAATGTGCCTGCGCCATGCACAAGCCAACACCACACACTTCCCTGCCTGCGGCCGGCACGGCGGCGCCGGTTGCGCCGGTCTCCTTCTGGGCGCCTTTCGGCCAGCCGGCGTTCCTGGTGATCTGGAGCGCCACGCTGCTGGGCAACGTCGCGGCGGCCATGCGCGAACTGGCCGCCGCCTGGCTGATGACCTCGCTGTCGCTTTCATCGGTGGCCGTCGGCATGGTCAAGGCCGCTTCCTCGCTGCCGGTCATGCTGCTCGCCTTGCCGGCCGGCGCGCTGGCCGACATGATCAACCGCCGCGCCCTGAATCTGTCCGTCAACGCGGTGCTGGCCGCGCTCGCCGTCGCGATCGGCGTGGCCACGCTCACCTCGAGCCTCACCCCCGGCCTGCTGGTGGCGGCGATATTCCTGACCGGCATCGGATCGGCGCTGCTGCAGCCCACCCAGCAATCCCTGGTGCCGCTGCTGGTGCCGCGGCACCAGATGGAGCAAGCGGTGGCCCTGAACGGCATGGGTCTCAATCTCTCGCGCGCGGTCGGTCCGGCGCTGGCAGGCTTGCTGGTCGCGGGGCTGGGCACGGCGGCGGCGTTTTTCGCCAATGCGCTCGGGTACGTGGTTGTCGTTGCCGCGTTCCTGTGGTGGAAGGCGGCGGGCCAGCCGGTCACGCAGGCGGCCCGCGAGAGCTTTCCCGGCGCCATGGCCGCCGGACTGCGCTTCGTGCGCCACGCACCGGTGTTGCGGCGCGTGCTGGTGCGGCTGGCGGTGTTTGTTTTCATCGCCAGCGCCTACTGGACCCTGCTGCCGGTGCTGGTCCGCCGCGACTTGGCGGGCTCACCGGGCGTGTACGGCAACCTGCTGGCGGCCATCGGGATCGGCACGGTCATCACCGCGCTGTCCCTGCCCTGGCTGCGCCGCAAGCTCACCCAGGACAATGCGTATCGCCTGGCACTCGGCCTGTCAGGCGCGGCGCTCGTTGCCCTGGCCTATGCGCCCAATGCGTGGGTCGCCGCGGCCATCGCGGTGGCCATCGGCGCCGCGTGGCTGGCCGGCCTGACGGTGGCCAACGTCTCCGCCCAGGCCCACCTGCCGGACTGGATGCGCGGGCGCGGAATGGCGATCTACCTCATGGTGTTCGCCGGGGCCATGACCGTCGGCAGCCTGGTCTGGGGATGGGTGGCCGATCACGCCACCACCCGCCACGCGCTGGGCGCCGCCGCCGCGTGCGCTGCGCTGGGCGTCGTCGCTTTCAGCCGCACGCCGCTGCCCGACCAGCCGCCCGACCTGACGCCCGCGCTGCACTGGTGGCCCGAGCCGCAGGTGCATGAAGCGGTCGCGCCCGGGCGCGGGCCGGTGCTGGTCTCGATCGAATACGACGTCGACCCGGCGCACAGGCAGGCGTTTCTCGGCCTGCTGCGCGACCTTTCCCTGGAAAGGCTCCGAGACGGCGCGTACCAGTGGGGCGTCTTCGAGGACGTCGCGCGGCCCGGGCGGCATGTGGAAACCTTCCTGCTCTCCTCATGGGACGAGCAGCAACGCTTGTATCACCGCATCTCGCGCGACGACGCCCATCGCGAGGCCATGGTGGCGCGCTTCCACCGGGGACCCGTGCCGCCCGAAGTGCGCTTCCTGGTGGCGCCGCCCTCGCATTGAGCCTGTCTGTTCGGGAGGCGATGTGGCGCCCTGTTAGAATCCGCAGCCTTTGCATGGTCCGGGGCGTTAGCTCAGTCGGTTAGAGCAGGGGACTCATAATCCCTTGGTCGTTGGTTCGAGTCCAACACGCCCTACCAGTTGCAGCCCATGAACCGTCGACCCACAACGTTCGGAACCGTGCTGACAAATCGCCTGCGCGCCTTGCTGTGCACGCTTGCGGCGCTACACCCGGCGCTTGCCGGCACCGCGCTGGCGCAAGAGACCTGGCCCACCAGGTCGATCCGTCTCATCGTGGGCTTTCCGCCCGGCGGCACCATCGATGCGCTGGCGCGCGCCATGGTGGCGCCGATGGGCAAGGCGCTCGGGCAACCGGTGGTGGTGGAAAACCGTCCCGGCGCGGCGCAGGCCCTGGCGGCGGAACTGGTGGCCAAGGCCGAGCCGGACGGCTACAGCATCGGGCTGGTGGATTCAGGCCCGCTCACGGTGTCGCCGCATTTCAGGCCGATGAACTTCGATTCCCAGCGCTCGTTCACGCCGGTCGGCAGCGTCGCCAAGCTGCCCCTCATCCTGGTCGCATCCAATGCCAGCGGGCTGGCCGGCCTCCAGGATGTGGTGCGCGCCGCGCAGGCCAAGCCCGGCGCGCTCAGCTATGCGAGCGTGGGGGCGGGCAGCATGCATAACCTCGCCGGCGAATACATGAAGAGCGTGCTGAAGATCGACATTCTGCACGTTCCCTACAAGGGCGCCGCGCTTGCCGCCCCGGACGTGATTGCCGGGCGGGTCGCGCTGATGTTTTCGGGTGTCTCCAGCGGGGCGGGTTGGGTGCGCGACAGGCGGGTCGTGGCCATCGGGGTGACCTCGCCAAAGCGCTCGGCCGCCCTGCCGAACGTGCCGACGCTTGCCGAGCAGGGCATGCCGGGCTTCGATGCGCAGGGCTGGGTGGGCCTGTTCGGTCCGGCCGGAATGGCGCCGGCGGTCGTCGCCCGATTGAACGCGGCCCTGCGCGAGGCCCTGAAAGACCCCGCCCTGATACAGCAGGAGGTCGTGCGTGGCGGCAATGAAATGCTCGGTGGCGGCGCCGAGGAACTCGCGGCGCTGATCGCGGCCGACGAGGTGCGCTGGGGCAGGGTCATCCGCGAGCAGGGCATCCGGGCGGAGTGAAGGGGCGCCCGTGGTGAAGACGCCGCCTGCGCCCGCATGCCCGGAGAGCGCATAATCCGCCATTCCAAGGATTGCGATCCGCCCCATTCCAAGCCCCGAACCACCATGCGCCCGATTCTCCTTGTCGACACGCCTGCCCCGGATTGGCGGAGGCAGGCATGACCGCGGCTGCCGACAACCGGCAGTCGGCCGCCGCTCCGCTCGAAGCGCCGCTGTACTCGATACGCGATTCATGGCGGTTCGCGGCGCTGCTCTTCGCCATCGACGGCATCTGCCTGGGCCAGTTCGG
>CANGUJ010000240.1 GCA_947456845.1 Burkholderiales bacterium
CGCGCCGGCGCCGCCGGCCAAGGCGGCGCCGAGCGCGCGCTTGAAGTCGAAGTCCTGGGCCTTGTAGCCCGGCGTGTCGGCATTCGCGATATTGGCAGAGAGCACCCGCTGGCGTTCGGAGCGCAGGCGCAGCGCGGCACTGTTGAAGGCGAATTCCTCGTTGAGCTTGCCGATCATCTGCGTGCTCCTCAGGAAGCGGTTCAGGGCCCGGACCGGCGGTGCATGTCGGGCCGGCAGGGATTGCGGGGCGTACTCGATGGCGGCTATTGCACCAAAACCTTGAGGCACGGCGTACCTCGAACAGGCCGGTTTTTGCGGCGCTGTTCCGGGCACGCGCCCGTGCATCGGCTGGGTAAGCTTGCCGTCATCATTCGTTCGCCCCAGGCCAGCCCCCGCCATGCCCCGCCTCGCTACATACTTGTTTGACCGCCTGCCCGCGATCGCGGCCGTGGTGGGGACCGGTTGCGCCATCTTCGCCGCCGGCGGCATTTCCGCTGTCGCGCGGGCGCAGGACGGCAACGAGGCGGTCAAGCTCTATCTGGAGAAGGCGACCGCCGGCCTGCCCGGGCGCGTCGAGGTCAAGATCGGCCGTCTCGACGACCGGTTGCAGCTCGCTCCCTGCGCCCAGGTGGAGCCCTACGTGCCCGGCAACGCGCGGTTGTGGGGCAAGACGCAAATCGGGCTGCGCTGCACCTCGGGCGCGGCCTGGAACGTCTTCCTGCCGATCGAGGTTAAGGTGTTCGGACACGCGCTGGTCGCGGCACGGCCGATCGCCTTCGGCCAGCCGTTCGGCCCGGATGACGTACAGTTGACCGAAGTCGAACTCTCGCGCGAACCCAGCGGAGCCGTGGCGGACGCGCAAACCCTGGAAGGCAAGACCTCCACCCGTGCGATCGCACCGGGGCAGGTCATCCGCCACGAGCATTTCCGCGCCCCGCCGGCGGTCGGCGCCGGCGACACCGTGCGCCTGATCTACAAGGGCGCCGGCTTCTCCGTCAGCGCAAGCGGCCGCTCCCTGGGCGCCGCCGCCGACGGCATGCCGGTCCGGGTACAGACCGAATCGGGGCGGGTGGTGCAGGGAACCGCCAGAACCGGGCGGGTAGTCGAGATGCAACTCTGAAACCGATTTGAAGCAATAAACGACTGGTAATCCATGCGCCACCGGCCTAAAGTTTGCGCTGCAAGCGTCGTAAACCCGGCATACGCATCACCTCGACCATGTTCTGGGCGCTTGTCAAGCGTGATTTGTACGGGAAACCCGCATAAGCCGGCGCGGCGAGATCCGCCTAAGGAGCAAAGCGCATGAAAATTAATGGATCAACGGAAGCATCCCGCCTCGATGTCCCGAGCGGAACGTCTTCAAGCAAAGCCGGCCCCGCGGCCGGCGCTGAGCCTGCCGGCGTGGCCGTCTCGGTACGCCTGTCCGAGGGCTTGGCCTCGCTTTCCGCACAAGACAGCGCGGCGGATTTCGACGCCGGCCGCGTCGAGCAGATCAAGCAATCCATCCGCGAAGGCAGTTTCCAGGTCGATTCGGGGGTTGTCGCCGACAAGCTCATCGCCAGCGTGAACGACCTGTTCGGCAAGGTCCACTGACCGCAAGCCGACCGGTTGAACAGCATATGGCAATAGTCGCGAGCAGCAGCCACACGCACGGGAGCCACCAGGCCCTGAGCCGCATTCTTGAACTGCTGCGCGAGGAGCACGCAGCCATCGAGAGCGGCGACCTGAAAGCCCTGGCCGCGCTTGTCTCGGCCAAGGAACGCGCGCTCTACGACCTGCGCCAGGCCGTGGGCGTCATCCCGGGGCGCACAGCGCCGGTTGTCGGCCGCGACCCGGCCCTGCTCGACGCCGTGCGCCGGGCGCGCGAGGCCAACCTGGTCAATGGCATCCATGCCTCGACGCAACTGTCTTATGCGCAGGCCCGCCTGGCTGGGCTGATGCAGGCCTCCGGGCGCACACTCGACGGCGACTCGGCGCCTGGCGGCCTCTACCAGGCGGACGGCTTCACCGGCGGCCGCAAGTTCGGCAATTCGGCCTTCGGGCGCGCATAAGGGTATCGCCGGTGCAGTGCTTTCCACAGTCTGGTGGTCCGCAGATTCTCCTGATCGATGATTCGGAGGATGATGTGCTGCTGGCGTCGGCTTACATTCGCCGCTGGATCAAGAACGCCCGTTTCCGGCGTGTCGAAAACCCGCGCGGCCTCCGGGAGGCGCTGTCCGAGCAGCCGTGGGACCTGGTGCTGTGCGACCACAACATGCCGGGGTTCGACTCCAACGCCGCGCTGGAAATCGTCCGCAAGGACGCCCCGAAGGTGCCATTTTTCGTGTACTCGGGCGATCTGAGCAGGGATCAGGCGGCACGCGCCATGAGCGACGGCGCCGACGGGGTCCTCGAAAAACGCGACACCCCCGGCCTGCTGAGAGTCATCGGCGAGGCACTCGGATCGCCCAGCCCCTCGGCTGCCTGACCGACGACGACGGCCTAGACGCCGATCCGCTCCGGCGCAGCGCGAGCGTGCCCGAGCCGCCCTCAGCTCTTGCGCAGTTGCGGGATCTGGTTCACCCGCAGCCAGTAGTGCGCTAGCCGCGACAGGGAATCCATGAGTTCCTCGAAATTGACCGCCTTGACCACGTAGCTGTTCACCCCGCTCCGGTAGGCTTCCTGGAGATCGCGTTCCTCGCGCGAGGACGTCAGCATCACCACCACCTGCCGTTGCAGTTCCGGGTGCGCGCGCACCTCGCGCAAAACCTCGAGTCCGGTCAACTTGGGAAGCTTGAGGTCAAGCAGCATGAGCTTCGGCTGGGAATGCCCGGCGCGCCCCGCGAACGCTCCGCGCCCGTAGAGGTAATCGAGCGCCTCGGCGCCATCCTGAACATGGACGATCGAAGCGACTGTCCCGGCGCGTTTCAGCGCACGCAGGACCAGTTCGGCATCGTTGGGGTCATCCTCCACCAACAGGATATCCGCATCCAGATCTTGTTCTGTGCTCAAAACAACCTCGGCGCGGATGGATGATGGAGGATATTCGAAGAGGGTCGGGCGCCGCGGGCGGCAGGGACACACGCATTTACGCCGGCCCCGAGGCATACACCAACACTTCAGTTTACCGAATTTCCGGCTCCGGCGTCGGCCTGCGGGTCGCAGGTCAGGGATCAGCGTCCGTCGCGTCGATCATCTGGACGATCGAGGTGACCGGCATGGAGAAACGCAGCGTCGCCCCCCTCCCGACGGCGCCATCCGCCCAGACACGCCCGTGGTGCCGCTCCACCACCCGCTTGACGATGGCAAGCCCCACCCCGGTGCCTTCGAACTCCGAGCGGGAATGCAGGCGCTGGAACATGCCGAAAAGCTTGCCGGCATAGTCCGCGTCAAAGCCCGCGCCGTTGTCCCTGACGGAGAACACCACATCGCCGCCCTCAACGGTGCTCTCGATCGCGATGTGCGCGTCTGTGGTCTTCGAAGTGAACTTGAAGGCGTTGAAGATCAGGTTGGACCACACCTGGCGCAGCATGGCCGGGTCGCCGTACACGTCGGGCAAGGCCCCCATCTCGACCGAGGGCGAATGCGCGAACGCCGCGGCCGCCTCGGCGACAACGCCCTGCACTATGACCTGCGTGGCAACGCGCTGGTACGAGGCGCTGCCGCGCGATAGCCGCGAAAATTCGAGCAACCCGTCGATCAGTTCGGACATGCGCCGGGCGCTGGCAATGATCTGGTCGACGTCCCGGCGGCTCGCGTCGTCGAGGTTCTCGCCCGCGCCTGCCCGCAGGAGTTGCGCGTAGCCGTCCACCGCGCGCAGCGGCGCCCGCAGATCGTGCGCCACCGTGTAGGAGAAGGATTCGAGTTCGCGGACCGCCGCCGAAAGCTCGGCGGTGCGCTCCGTGACCTTGGCCTCCAGGGCGCCATTGAGGCGCTGCATCTCGCGCTCCGCCCATTTCCGGCCGCTGATGTCGCGGATGTAGCTCTGGGCGAGCCGCCTGCCGCCGATCTCCACCGGGCCGGCGGCGGCCTCGACATCGACGAACTCGCCGTCGCCGGCCCGCATGCGCAACTCAACGTAGCCGACCGACTGGCCCAATTCCATGATGCGGCGCTGACGGCGCCGCTCCTGCTCCATGGATTGGGCGTCGTAGCGGTCGAACAGGTTGGTGCCTATCAGCGCGTCGGCGTCCGGCTCCCTCAGGATGCGCGCCATCGCCGGATTGGCGTATTCGATGATCCCGTATCGGTGCAGCGTGACACCTTCCTGCGCCAGTTCGATCAGGCTGCGATAGCGCAAATCGAGTTCGCGCTGCGCGGCCTGCGCGCGGAACCGCTGCAACAGGACGCCGGCAAGCGCCGCGGCGTTGCGGGTGAGCTCGAGATCCTCGGGCATGGGTTCGGCCGCGGTTGCGCAGTACACCGCGAAAGTGGCCAACACCTCTCCGGCGCTACCGCGCACCGGCGTCGACCATGCCGAGGCGAAGCCGCAGGCCAGGGCCGCATCGCGATAGCCGGTCCATGCCGCATCGCTGGCAATGTCGGCGGCGATCACCGTATCGTTCAGATGGGCCGCCGACCCGCATGCGCCCGTGTTGGCGGCGGCCGGCACGCCGGCGGCGAGATGCTCGGCCCAGGCCGCCGGCGCGTTCGGCGCCGACATCAACTTCAGCAAGCCCGCCTCCAAAACCAGCATCGAGGCGATCCCCGGGCGGGCCAGCGCGGCCTCTATGGCCAGGCAAAGTGCGCCCATGACTTCCGGCAGCGTCGCATCCCTGGCCAGCAGTTCGTAGACTTTGCGCTCCCCTGCGCGCGCCAGATCGCTCCGATACCGTTCGCTGATATCCGATCCGACGCCGCGATAGCCGGTGAACCGGCCGCCGGCGTCGAAAACCGGTTCGCCGCGCACCGCGACATACGAGCGCAGGCCGTCCGGCCGCGTCATCTCGATCACGAGATGGGCAAACGGCCGATGCGCCTCCAGGTCGCGGCGGTGCGCCTCCCAGGTGGTCCCGACGGGGCGGGAACCCGGCCTCTCCCAGCGCCGCATCCCGACGGCCTCGCCGAGCGGCTTGTCACCGCGCCTGGCATGCTGGTCGGCGCGCACGAAACGGAACTCCTCATCCTGCTCCCAGTACCAGTCCGAAGATAGGGAGGTCAACTGCCGAAAGCGCGCCTCGCTTTCCTTCAGGGAACGCTCGGCGGCCACCCGCGCGGTCACGTCGATGGCCATCGACAGGAAGCCGATGAGGCGTCCGTCCCGGCCGTTGAGACGGGCATTGCTCCATTCGCAATAAACCCGCCCGCCGTCGCGGGTCAGATTCTCGTGGCTGACTGACACGGCCGGTTCGCCCTCCCGGATACGCGCAAACAGGGACTGCACCGCCTCGCGCGACTCCGCCGGGACGACGATCTCCAGCGAATTGCGCCCCAGCATTTCCGCCGCGCTCCAGCCGAACATGCGTTCGGCGGCCGGATTCCATACCTGTACGCGACCATCGGCGCTGGTGATGACGCACGCGTACGGAGTGGTCTCCACGATCTGGCGCAGCCGCTCGAGGTTCTCCTCCGCCTCGCGAGCTAGGCGCTCGCGCTCGATCTCCGCTTCGCGGCGCTCGGTCACGTCGACGATCGATGCGCGCAGCAGTTCGCCCTCTCCAGGCAGGCGCATCCAGCGCGCCTCGACGGGAATCCGGCTGCCGTCCGGGCGCGACACCGTCCATTCGTTGACCACGTTCTCGCCGGCCAGGACGCGTCGCGCCACGGCGCGTATCTCGGCGTGCAAGCGCTCGGACGACAGGTCCGGGCGCACCGAGAGCGCGATCGCCGAACTGCCCACCAGGCGCTCGCGGGTGGTGCCGAACAGGCGCGCGCTCGCCGCATTGGCCTCGACCACCAGGCCGGTGCGGTAATCGGCCACGATGATCGCTTCCGGCGCGCCCTCGATCATGCTGCGAAACTGCGCCGCCGCCGCCGCCAGTTCCCTGCGCTGGCGCTCGATCTGCGCCGCCATGCGGTTGAACTGCGCCACCATGCCGGGCACCTCGGTGCCGAACCTGTCCACCGCCAGCCGCACTGCGCCGGCCTCGCGCGCCGCACCGGCCTCGCCGCCCTCGACGAGGGCCCGGGCGGTCATGTGCAATTCACGGATCCGCCTGTGCACCTCGTGGCGCATGTAGAGGAGGCCTGCCAAGGCGAGCAGGGCGACCCCGGACAGCAGCACCCAATGCCCGGAAAGCCTGGGCCAGGCATCGGGCTGGCCGGCCAGCAACAGCAGCCCCGTCGCAAACGGCAGCGCAGCCAGCGCGACGGTGAGCCCGAACTTCAGGTCGAGACGAACCAGGCGCCCGACGCCCGAATCCGGCCGCGCGGAGGCATCACGGGA
>CANGUJ010000241.1 GCA_947456845.1 Burkholderiales bacterium
AAGGCGGGCACGGCCACGTACTTGTGGGTGCCGCGCGCGATGTTGAGGGTGTGACTGCTGAGCGACATTTCGCAGATGTCGAATTCCTGGCCCTGGAACACGCGGTGGAAGGTCTCCTCCGGCTCCAGCGCGATCGGCACCACGTGGCAGCCTTCGATGGCGACGCGGCCTTCGAAAATCGCGCGGGTGCGGTCGTAGTTGCAGCAGCCTAGGCTCAGTTCAAGCGTTTTCATGAGGGGCTCATTCCATCCTGATGTTGGCCTGCCTGGCGGCGGCGGCGTACTTTTGCGCATCCTCGCGGATCAGCTTGATCATGTCGGCGGCGCCCAGTTGCAGGGGCTCGAGGCCTGCCGCGTCATAGCGGGTGCGCGTGTCGGCCATGCCGGCCACGCTGCGGATGTCGTCCTCGAGCTTTTTCTGGATCGCCGGCGGCAGGCCGGGCGGGGCCATGAAGCCGTAGTAGTTGTCCAGCGCGTAGGTCTTGAGTTCGGGAATGCCGGATTCGCTGGCGGTGGGCACGCCGGGCAGGGCGGCACTGCGCTTGCTGGAGAGGAGCGCGATCGGGCGCAGGGTGCCGGCCTTGGCGAAGCCGATCACCGCCGGGATGCTCGCCGCGACGATGCCCACCTGGCCGGCCAGGGTGTCGGTGACGGCCGGCGTGCAGCCCTTGTAGGGGATGTGCGTGCTCTCGAGCTTGAGCGCGTGGACATAGATCGCCATGGCGAAATGATGCGGGCTCGCCACATTGCAGCTGGCGTAGGGAATCTTGCCGGGCTGTGCCTTGATGAGGTTGGTGAGCTCGCGCAGGTTGGTGGCGGCCATGGAGGGGTTGACCGCGAGCACCATCGGTGCCGAGGTCACCAGACCCAGCGGCGTGAAATCCCTGGTGTAGTCGAAGGCCAGCTTGGGGATCAGCACATGGTTAATGATGTGCGTGTTGGTGGCGAGCAGCAGGGTGTAGCCGTCCGCGGGCGCGCGGAACACGGCTTCAGCGCCGATCGAGCCGCCCGCGCCGGGCCGGTTTTCGACCACCACGCCCTGGCCCCACAGGGCGGCGAGTTTGTCGGCAAAGATGCGCGCGGTGGCATCGGCCGCGCCGCCGACGGTGAAGGTGACGATGATGCGCACCGGCCGGGCAGGGTAGTCCTGCGCCCCGGCCGGCTGCCATGACGCAGCCCCAAGCAGCAGGCACAGGGCGGTGGCAAGGGATTTGAGGTGCTGCATCGGGCTTCTCCGGCGGACAAGGTGGGGTGCCGAGTCTAGCGGCTCGCTGCGCGGCATGCATTTTGCTCTTGCCATGGAGGTCCGTGCCCTGTTCAACCCTGCCCGCCATGCCGAACCCAAACACTCCCACCTGCCTGATCCGCGGCGCCGCCGGCATCATGACCGGCGCGAGCGGCGCTGCGGCCCGGCATGCCGGCCCGGACATCCGCATCCGGGGTGCCCGCATCGAGGCGATTGGCGCGCTCGAGGCGCTGGCGGGTGAGCGGGTGATCGATGCCGCCGGATGCATGGTCTACCCGGCCTGGGTCAATACGCACCATCACCTGGCGGAGTCGCTGCTCAAGGGCCTGCCGGCCGGCATCAATTGCAGCCTCTCGGACTGGCTGGTGGCCGTGCCGCTGGCCTATCGCGGGCGCTTCGATGAAGAGGCGCTGCGGGTGGCGGCGCGCATCGGCCTGCTGGAGCTGCTGCTCTCCGGCTGCGGCACGGTGGCCGACCACAATTTCGTGAACTTCCCGGCGGCCGGCTTCGACAGCGCGGCCATCCTCTTCGAGGAAGCCACGGCGCTGGGCCTGCGATTCGTGCTGTGCCGCGGCGCCTCCACATTGGCGCGCCCGAAAGCGAACCACGACCCGCGCGACCGCTGGGGCGCAGAGCCTTTCGAGACTGTCTTGCGCAGTGTCGAGCGCGCGGTGGCAACTTTCCATGACCCGTCCGACGACGCGTTCCGGCGTGTGGTGATGGCGCCGACCACGCCGCTTTTCGAGATCGAGCCCGGCCAGTTGCGCGAATGCGCGCAGGCCGGCCGGGCGCTCGGCATACGCCTGCACACCCATTTGTCCGAAACGGTGCGCTATGCGGAATTCACCTATGCGAAATTCGGCTGCAGCCCGGTGGAGTTCGCCGCGCGGCATGACTGGCTGGGCCCGGACGTGTGGTTCGCGCACCTGGTCAAGCTCGAGGCGCATGAAATCGCGCTGCTCGGCAGTACCGGCACCGGCATGGCCCATTGCCCGCAAAGCAATGCCCGCCTGGGCAGCGGCATCGCGCCCGCCGTGGAGTTGGAGCGCGCCGGCGCCCGGGTTTCGCTCGGCGTCGATGGGGCCGGTTCGAACGAGGCCGCCGACATGATTTCCGAGGTGCATGCGGCCTGGCACATGCAGCGTGCGCGGGAAGGTCAACTCGCCAGGCCGGGCTACGACGGCGGTACCCGCGAGGGCGGCGGTGGCGCGGTGACGGTGGAAGACGTGATCCGCTGGGGCACGGCCGGCGGCGCCGATGTGCTGGGCTTCGCCGCCGGCGGGCGGCTGGTACCGGGGGCGCTCGCCGACATCGCCATCTACCGACTGGACGAGCCGCGCTACCTGGGCCTGCACGACCGGGCGTTGGGCCCGGTGGTCTCCGGCGGCCGGCCTTTCCTGCGTGCGCTTATGGTGGGCGGCAAGCTGGTGGCCGAGAACGACAGGGTGCCGGGGCTCGACCGCGATGAACTGGCGGCGCGGGCGCGCGCGGCGCTGGCCCGCCTGGCGCATTGAACGGGCGGGGCGCTTGCAGGGCCACGCCCCATGCGGCCACACCGATCGCGCGTTCGCCCACCCGCGCGCCGCTCGGCGCATCTCCAGGGCGCCGTTCTCGCGACCCGGCGCGCGCGGCGCACCCGCCGTAAGGCGGCTCAGGGGCTGATGCGTGCGAGCATCTTTTCCGGCGGCGGCTCGCCCCACTGGGAGATGAGCGCTTCCTCGGCCGACAGCAGGTTGCACGGCGTGCTGGCGTTGAGGCGGTCGGTATCGGCCCAGTGCTCGTGGATGCGCCCCCACGGGTCGGCCCAGTAGTCGTAGACCTGGCTGCCCAGCAGGTGCCGGCCGATGCCCCACATGTGCTCGTACTTGTTGCTCTTCGCCAGGTGAGCGTGGCCCATGAACACGTCGTCGATGTCCTGAACTTCGTAGGAGAAGTGGTTCAGCCCCGCGACCGGGCTTTGCAGGCAGAAAAATACGTGATGGTCCACGTAGTCGTCGCCGCGGTCGAGGCGGTTGAAGGATCCGATCAGGTTGTCCTTTTCGCCGGCGTACACGTCGTCCGAACCGATCAGGCCCAGCGTGTCGCGAAACCACGCCAGGGTTTCGCGCAGCTTGGGCGTGCCCATCACCGCATGGCCGATGCGGTGCGGGCGTGACGGGCCGGCCGCGATGCGCATCACCTCGCCCTTGCGGTTGGTGGGCTGCGCGGCGGAGTTGACCGCCTGGCGCGCCACCGGAATCGGCGCAACCGGCTGCCGGCCATGGAACACCTCGATCTGGTAGCCATTCGGCTCGGTGATGCGCACGCGCTGGCCGCCGCCGGGCTCGTCCACATTCTCGATGCCGCTCGCGCCGGGCAGCTTGGCAAGCTTCTGCAGGTCGGCCGCGTCACCGGCATGGAAGGCGATGCCCACAAAGGCGGGCGCCCCCTTGTGGGTGACGTGGATGTGCGCATCCGGCCCGGTGCCGCGCATGTAGAGCGCGTCGGCGGTGCGCGCAGCGCGGACCATGCCGAAATCGGTGAGGAATTCTTCCATCTGATCCAGATCCGGCGCCTGCAGGCGCCCGAACGCGAGGTCCCGAACTTTGATCAAAGCCATGTTGTCTCCAGGTGTGATTTTTGAACCGTTCGAATCAGTGCGTGACCGTGCTGTCCGGCCAAGCATGCGCATAGCAGGCTCACTTTACCGAAAAGTCACCCGACAGGAGGAAATTGCGCGCTGCAAACACCGCCACCACGTCCACCAGCGTATTGACCGCCACGCAGATGCACCCCATCAGCACAAGCTGGTGAACCAGTGGTGCGCCCGTGGTGGTGAACTGCGGCAGGAAGGCGAGGAAGACCAGCGCCGTCTTGACGTTGAGCGCCTCGACCACGATGCCTTCGAACAACGCGCGCCGCGGCCCTTGCGGTGGTGTCGTGACGCTGGCGGCGAGTGTCTGCCTGCGCAGCAGCATGCGCAGGCCCAGATACACCAGATAGGCCGCGCCCGCGTACTTGATGATGTTGAACGCCATGGCCGATTCCGCCACCAGGAGCGAGACGCCCAGCGCGGCCGCGAACACATGCAGCAGGCCGCCGATGCCGGTACCGATGCATGAGGCCAGACCCTTCGCGCGCCCGCCCGCGACGTTGCGCGCGACCACTTAGGCAACGCCCGGGCCGGGTGTGATGGCCAGAACGATGGCGGCGATCAGGAAGGCGATGAATGACATCGTGTTGCGGTTTGGAGTTTGTGAAACCAGTGCCTCACGGGCGCCGGGCATTGCCACGGTGCCGTAACCCCCGCTCAAGCGCCGCCGCTACGTAGGCCGCCTGCACCGGTAGCTCGGGAGCGGGCTTCGCTTGCTGGTACGGGGCGCGCTCTTCCCGCACCCCGGGCGGGTTTCCGGCAGTCAGCGCCATCCCGTCAAGCGGGCTCTTCACCCCACCGGCGCCGCGGTTCAGCACATGCGTGTAGATCATGGTGGTGGACACATCCGAATGGCCCAGCAGTTCCTGCACGGTGCGGATGTCGTAGCCGGATTCGAGCAGGTGCGTCGCGAACGAATGGCGTAGCGTGTGCGGCGTGGCGGGCTTGGCGAGGCTGGCCTCCAACACCGCCTGGCGCATGGCCCGCTGCACCGTTTTTTCCACCATGTGATGGCGCCGGATCACCCCGGAGCGCGGGTCTACCGAACGGTTGCCCGAAGGAAACACATACTGCCAGCCCCACTCGCGCCCCGCGTTTGGATACTTGCGGTCCAGCGCGTGCGGCAGGTACACCTCGCCGAAGCCAGCGGCCAGGTCTTCGCGATGCAGTTCGCGCACCTGAGCCAGATGCCGGTTGAGCGGTTCCGCGAGATCGGCCGGCAGCATGGTGACGCGGTCCTTGAACCCCTTGCCCTCGCGCACCACCAGTTCGCCACGCGAAAACTCGATGTCCTTGACCCGCAGGCGCAAGGCCTCCAGCAGGCGCAGCCCGGCGCCGTACAAGAGCCCCGCCACCAGTTGCACCGGCCCGGCCGGGATACGCGCCAGCACGCGCGCGACCTCGGCACGCGTGAGCACTACCGGCAGGCGTTTCGGCACCCGCGCCTGTGTAACCCCGTCCAGCCACGGCAGCTCCACGCCCAGCACCTCCTTGTAGAGGAACAATAGCGCGCTCTTGGCCTGGTTCTGCGTGGAAGCCGCCACGTCCCGCTCGGTAGCCAGATAGCTCAGAAACCGCTCCACATGCGCGGCCGAAAGCTCGCGCGGGTGGCGCTTGTCATGAAACTTGATGTATCGTTTAATCCAATCGACATAGGCTTCTTCAGTACGGATGGAATAGTGCTTCACCCGGATGCGGGCACGCACCTGGTCAAGCAGGCGAAGCGGCGGCGCTGCGTTGGTGGCCGAGACTGCAGCGGGCGAAGAGGGGGGCGATAGCGTGTCGCTTTTCATGGGTTTTAGGTCGCCCATTAATTACTGTTCATAAATACAGTACTATGGATCAAGCACTTGCGCAACCCCCACGGCGATTAGGCGAAACGCATGTCGCGTTTCACGGCGCCTATCGGTCGCCTACTTTTAGTTAGAGCGCACATGGCCATCGCACGCGGAATCTTCGTGGTATCTCTATTAGCCACTCAATTTTGGGTATTTGGCTTCGCTCTTGAGCGAATTGCGGGCACGGAGCCGCCACTCGTGTCGTATGCGTTCGCAGCTCTCGTCGTAACAAGCCTTATCGTCGCGGCTCTATTTCGCGCGTTCCCAAGCTTTCTCGCCGTTGCCCCCGGCACGGCTGGCCGCTTTTTCCGTAGTGTTGTCGCGTGGACCGTCGCTTCTTACTTAGCCGGTGCCCTTGTGGTTGGCTTGTCAGCATATTGGCTGCTGGCTCCGGGCTCGGCGCCTGACGTGCATCGCGGTGAGGCGGCTTTGGCGGCCTACATACTCGCCTTTTGGCTACCGCTTTGGTTTTCTCCGGCTGCAGGTTTGTCTCTTGCATGGTGGCAAGCACCAGACAATATGCGCTCTAACCTTGCGGTCAAACGGGACGCGCCGCAAGCGGCGCGCCCCTTACCTTGAACGTTAGGCCTCGAAGATGAGCACCATGAGTTCACCTCTACC
>CANGUJ010000242.1 GCA_947456845.1 Burkholderiales bacterium
GCCGGCATCATCGACCACCGCCCCGCGCACGAGATCGACGACGACACCTGGTCGCGCATCATCGACACCAACCTGACCGGCACCTTCCGCATCTGCCGCGCGGCGCACGGCGCGCTCGCGGCCGCTGGCACCGCCGGCCGCGGGCCGGCGGTGGTCAATCTTTCCTCCGGGGTGTCCAAATACGCCACGCCCAACAACGCGCACTACTCGGTGAGCAAGGCCGGCATCAACCACCTGACCCGCCTGCTCGCCCTCGAATGGGCCGGCGCCGGCGTGCGCGTCAATGCCGTTGCGCCCACCGTGGTGCCCACCGACATGAGCGCGGGGTTTCGCGCCGATCCGGCCAGCGTGGCCGTCAAACTGGCGCAGACCCCGCTCGGCCGCTTCGCCAGCGCCACCGAAATCGCCGCCGCCGTGGCCTTCCTGCTCGCCCCTGCCGCCGCCATGATCACCGGGCAGGTGCTGTTCGTCGACGGCGGCTGCTCGATCAAATGACCCACCCCAACCCGCGCCGCGGTGCCCCCGCGTCCCCAACCAGGAGCCTCCCATGAAGCAGACCCGTCGCATCTTCATCAAGCACACCGCCGCCGCCGCCGGCGCGATGGGCTTTCCGCTGATCGGCGGCGCCCAGCCGGCGCCGATCAAGATCGGCGTGCTGCACCCGGTCACCGGCGCGCTCGCCTTCCCCGGCCAGCAGTGCCGCGAAGGCACCATGCTGGCCATCGAGGAGATCAACGCGCGCGGCGGCATCAAGTCGATGGGCGGGGCGAAGATCCAGCCGGTGCTGGGCGACGCCCAGTCGCAGCCGCAGGTCGGCGCCGCCGAGGTCGAGAAGATGAACGAGCAGGGCGTCACCGCCATCGTCGGCGCCTATGCCTCGGCGATCTGCCTGGCCCACACCCAGGCCGCGGCCAAGTACAACATCCCCTGCATCATCGACCAGGGCGTGGCCGAGCAGATCGTCCAGCGCGGCCTGAAGAACGTGTTCCGCTTCGGCCCCGGCTACGAAAAGGTGGTCCGGGCCGGCATCAACTACCTGCACATCATGAACACCGTGGCCGGCCGCCCGATCCGCAGCGCCGTACTGGTGCACGAGGAGTCCCTGTTCGGCACCGGCACCGCGCAGCAGATCGCCCGCGACCTGCCGGCCATGGGCTACGAGGTGCTCGAAACCATCAAGCACGCCAACCCGACGCGCGACTTCAACAACATCGCGCTGCGCATCAAGTCGCGCAACCCCGATGTCGTGATCCCCTCGTCCTACCTCAACGAGTACGTGCTGCTGCTCAAGACCCTGAAGCAGCAGGGCGTCGCCCCCAAGGCGATCTACTCGATCTTCGGCGGCGGTGGCTCCAACCCCAAGGTCATCAAGGAGAACCCCGGCGACGTCGACCTGGTGCTCGACTGCAACCACTGGTACAACCCCAAGAACCCGAAATCGCGCGAGGTGCGCGCGCGCGCCGAGAAGAAGGGCCTGTTCTTCACCCACGAGGTGCTGATGGCCTACACCGTCACCATGATGCTGGGTGACGCGCTCGAGCGCGCCAAGTCGTCCCGTCGCGAGGCGGTGCTCGACGCGCTGCAGGCCTCGACCTGGTCCGACCACATCATGCCCTACGGCCCGACCAAGTTCGTCAACGGCCAGAACGAAGGCGCCCAGCCGCTGGTCACCCAGTACCTCAAGGGCGACGTCAAGGTGGTGCTGCCGAACAACTTCGCCGAGGCCGAGGCCGTTTTTCCGGCACGCAAGGGCTAGCAAGGCGCCACGACCGGATTCCCGGCGGCCCGCGCGGGTCGCCGGGCCCTGCCCATGCTCGAACCCCAGATCCTCTGGCCGGCCCTGCTCAACGGGCTCACGATGGGCGCGATCTACGCGCTGATCGCGCTCGGGCTCACGCTCGTCTACGGCGTGCTGCACATCATCAACTTCGCGCACGGCTCGCTGCTCATGCTCGGGCTCTATGCGGTGTTCTTCCTGTTCAAGTTCTGGAAGGTCGACCCCTACGTGGCCCTGCTGGCGCTGGTGCCGGGCATGTTCGCCCTGGGCTACGCGCTGCAGCGCCTGGTGATCGGGCGAGGCAGCCACGGCAAGGACGAGAACATCCTCCTGGTCACGCTCGGCCTTTCGATCATCATCGAGAACCTGGCGCTGCACTTCTTCGGCTCGGAGACACGCCAGATCGAGACCGCCTACAGCTCGGCCATGGTCAACATCGCCGGCGCCTCGCTCACGGTGCCGCGCGTGGCGGCGTCCGCCGGCGCGCTGACCTGCTGCGCGATCCTGTGGCTGATCATGGCGCGCACCGACCTCGGGCGCGCCATCCGCGCCATCGCCAAGGAACGCCAGGGCGCGCGCCTGGTGGGCATCGACGTCGAGCACATCTTCGCCATGAGCTTCGGCATCGGCCTGGCCTGCCTGGGTGCCGCCGCGTGCTTCCTGCTGCCGGCGTTCTACGTCTCGCCGCAGGTGGGCCACACCTTCGTGCTGGTGGCCTTCACCGTGGTGGTGCTGGGCGGCATGGGCAGCTTCGTCGGCTCGCTGGTGGGCGGCTTCGCCGTGGGTGTGGTGGAGTCGTTCGGCGGCCTCATGCTGGGTGAAAGCCTGGGCCAGATCGGCGTATTCGTCATCTTCATCGCGGTGCTGCTGTTCCGGCCCTCGGGACTGTTCGGGCACAAGGTATGACGCCAAGCGCGGTTCGCTCCCTGCTGTTCATCGTCGCGTTCCTCGCCGCGATGGCGCTCCTGCCCGCCTTCATCAGGAGCGAGTTCTGGCTCACTTTCCTGATCCTCGCGCTCTATACCGCCAGCCTCGGCCAGGCGTGGAACGTGCTGGGCGGCTTCGGCGGCCAGTATTCGTTCGGCCACGCCATGTTCTTCGGCGTGGGAGCGTATGCCGCCGCGGTGCTGCAGGTGCGCTTCGGCATCAACCCGTGGGTGACCCTCGGCGCCGCCTTCGTTCTCGGCGGCGCCACCGGCGCCATGGTGGGCGCGCTTACCTTCCGCTACGGCCTGAAGGGGTCCTACTTCGCGCTGGTCACGCTCGCGTTCGCCGAGGTGTTCCGGGTGCTCGCCAACACCTTCGAGTTCACCGGCGCCGGCGTGGGCATGATGATCAAGCTCGCGCCCGGCGCGGCCAACTTCCAGTTCGTCGCGAAGACCGGCTTCTACTTCACCATCCTGTCCATCGTGGCCGCCGGGCTGATGGTGGCCTGGTGGCTCAAGCATTCGCGCTTCGGCGCCTGGCTCACCGCGGTGCGCGAGAACGAGGACGCGGCGCGGGCGCTGGGCGTGGACGTGTTCCGCGTCAAGCTCGGGGCCATCACGCTGTCGGGCGCGATGATGGCCACCGGCGGGGTGTTCTACGTGCAGATGTTCCAGTACATCGACCCGCCGCTGGCCTTCGGTGCCGGCATTTCCGTCGAGGCGCTGCTGGTGGCCATCGTCGGCGGCATGGGCAGCATCTTCGGCCCGCTGATCGGCGCCTTCACCCTGGCGCTGGTGAACCACACCACGACCGAACTCATCGGCCGGGCGCCCGCGCTGTCGATGGCGCTGTACGGCCTGCTGCTGATCGTGATGGTGACCTTCCTGCCCAACGGCCTGATCGGCGGCCTGGCCAGCCTGGCCCGGCGACTCGGCCTGCGGCAGCGGAGCGGCGGCGATGAGTGACGCAGTGCCCCCGATTCTCGAGGTGCGCGGCCTGCAAAAGAGCTTCGGCGGCCTGCGCGCGGTCGATGATGTCACCCTTGCCGTACCCGGCGGCAGCCTGACGGCGCTGATCGGACCCAACGGCGCGGGCAAGACCACGCTGTTCGCGCTCGTGTCGGGCTTCATCACGCCGGACGCGGGCACGGTGGCCTTCGCCGGCAGGCAGATCGCCGGCCTGCCCGCGCACCTGGTGTGCCGGGCCGGCATGACGCGCACGTTCCAGATCGTCCAGCCCTTCGCCGGCCAGACCGTGCTCGAAAACATCGCGGTGGGCGCCCATCTGCACCGCGTGCGCCAGGCCGACGCGCAGGCGCACGCGCGCGCCGTGGCTGCGCGCGTCGGCCTGGCAGACCAGCTCGACAAGCGCGCCGACAGCCTGCCGATCGCCGGGCGCAAGCGCCTCGAACTCGCACGCGCGCTCGCCACCGATCCCAGACTGCTGCTGCTCGACGAGGTCATGGCGGGGCTCAATCCGAGCGAGATCGCCGAGATCATCCCGATCATCCGGAGCATCCGCGACGGCGGCGTGACCATCCTGCTCATCGAGCATGTGATGCAGGCGGTGGTCAACCTGGCCGAGCATGTGTGGGTGCTCTCCTACGGCAGGCTGATCGCCGAAGGCTCGCCCGCGGCCATCACCACCGATGCGCAGGTGATCGAGGCCTACCTGGGCCATGGCGCCGCGGCGCGCATGCAGGCCATGCAGGTGGCGCAGTGAGCGCGCTGCTCGACGTGCGCGACCTGCGCGCCGGCTACGGCCCGGTGGAGGTGCTGCGCGGCGTCTCGCTCGCGGTCGGCGCGGGCGAGATCGTCGCCCTGCTGGGATCCAACGGGGCCGGCAAGTCCACGCTCAACAACAACGTCAGCGGCATCTTCCGGCCGACCGCGGGCAGCATCCATTTCGACGGCGAGGACATCACCGGGACCGCGTCGGCCGCCATCGTCGAACGCGGCCTGATCCATGTGCCGGAGGGGCGCCGCGTGTTCCCCAACCTCAACGTGCGCGAGAACCTGGAGCTCGGCAGCTACCGGCGCGCGCGCGCGCGGCGCAGCGCCAACCTGGAGCGCGTGGTGGCGACCTTTCCGCGCCTGGCCGAGCGCTTCGCGCAAAAGGCCGGCACGCTCTCCGGCGGCGAACAGCAGATGCTGGCCATCGGCCGCGCCTTGATGGCCGAACCGCGCCTGCTGATCCTGGACGAGCCCTCGCTGGGGCTCTCGCCCCTCCTGGTCGAGGAGATGTTCAACCTCATCGGGCGCCTGAACCGCGACGGGCTAGCGATCCTGCTGGTCGAGCAGAACGTCGCCCAGTCGCTGGAGATCGCCGGGCGCGCCTTCGTGCTCGAGAACGGCGCCATCGCGCACCAGGGCGCCGCGGCGGACCTGGTCGACGACCCCGGCGTCAAGCGCGCCTATCTCGGCATATGAGCGCGGCGGCGCCCGCCGGTGCGCTGCTCTCGCCCTGGCGGCTGGGCGGCCTGGAACTGCGCAACCGGGTGTTCGTGCCCGGCCACACCACCAACTACGCTCAGCACAACGCGCCTTCCGACACCCACGTGGCCTACCACGCGGCGCGCGCGCGCGGCGGCGCCGCGCTGGTGATCGTCGAGGCGGTGCGGGTGCATCCCACCAGCGCCGGACGCACCCTCACCCTGGGCGGATTTTCGGACAAGGCCGTGCCGGCCTACGCGCGCGTCACCGAGGCGATCCACCGCGAGGGCGCGAAGACCTTCGCGCAGATCATCCACCTCGGCCGCGAAGCCAGCGCCGAGCAGTGGCGCGCCGCGCCCTGGGGCCCTTCGGCGATTCCCTGGGCGCCCGGCACCTTCGTGCCGCACGCGATGACACGGCGCGACCTGGCGGCCACCCGCGCCGCGTTTCGCGACGCCTCCAGGCGCATGCTCGAGGCCGGCTTCGACGGCCTCGAGGTGCACCTCGGCCACGGCCACCTGCTGCACCAGTTCCTTTCCGCGGCCACCAACACCCGCGGCGACGAATACGGCGGCAGCGCCGCCAACCGGCTGCGCTTCGTGCGCGAGGTGCTTGCGGAGATCTACGCGCTGGATACGCGCGCGCCGGTCGGCATCCGCGTATCGGCGCACGACTGGATGGAAGGCGGGCTCACGCCGGAGATCGTCAAGGACTGCGTGGCGCAGTTGCTGGAGGCATTCCCGCTCGCCTTCTGCCATGTCAGCCATTCGGCCTACACGCCGGACATTTCGATTTCCACGCAGATCGCCGACGCCAGCTGGGGCGCGCTGCCGTTTGCCGAATTCCCGGCGCAGTTCAAGAAGGCGTTTCCGCAGCTGCCGATCATGGCGGTGTGCCGGGTGGACGATCTGGCCCATGCCGCGAGCCTGCTGCGGGACGGGGCCGCCGACCTGGTCGGCCTGGCGCGCGCGCACATCGCCGATCCCGACCTGGTCGCCAAGACGGCGAGCGGCCGCGCCGACACGGTGCGCTCCTGCATCGCCTGCAATCAGGCGTGCATCGGCCGCATCGAGTTCGGCTTCCCGGTCGCCTGCGTGGTCAACCCGGAAGCCGGTCTGGAGGCCGAGTGGCAGGCGCTGCACGCGCGGCCGCGCCCCCCGGCACGCCGGGTCGCCGTGATCGGCGGCGGCCCGGCCGGC
>CANGUJ010000243.1 GCA_947456845.1 Burkholderiales bacterium
GAGTACATGTTCATCATGATGAACGCCGCGCGCTTCGCGGTGGGCGTGCAGGGCGTGGCGGTGGCCGAGCGCGCCTATCAGAAGGCGGTGGGCTTCGCCCGCGACCGGGTGCAAAGCCGCGCGGTCGAAGGCTCTCCGGCCGCGGTGACGATCATCCACCATCCGGATGTGCGGCGCATGCTCATGACCATGCGCGCGCTGACCGAGGGCGCGCGCGCCAGCGCCTATGTCGCGGCGGCGGCGGCGGATGCCGCGCATCATCACCCGGACGCCGCGGTGCGCGCCGACAACCAGGCCTTCTATGAATACATGGTGCCCATCGTCAAGGGGTTTTCCACCGAGATGAGCCTGGAGGTCACCTCCCTGGGCGTACAGGTGCACGGCGGCATGGGCTTCATCGAGGAAACCGGGGCGGCCCAGTACTACCGCGACGCGCGCATCCTTCCCATCTACGAGGGCACGACGGCGATCCAGGCCAACGACCTGGTCGGGCGCAAGACCGCGCGCGACGGCGGCAAGACCGCCTGGGCCATCATCGCGCAGATGCGCAAGACCGAAGCCGAACTGGCGGCGCGCAGCGCTGCCCGGCCGGCCGCCGCGGGCAGCGCGGACCTGGCCGCCTTGCGCGCCCAGTTCAATCTGGCGATCGCCGCCTTCGAGGACGCGGTGAGCTACGTGGCCGCCAACGCCAAGACCGACGTGCGCGCGGTCTATGCCGGCAGCGTCCCCTACCTGATGCTGGCCGGCAACGTGATCGGCGGCTGGAACATGGCGCGCGCCGCCCTGGTGGCGCAGGCGCGGGTGGTCGCGGGCGATACCGACCCCTTCTATGCCGCCAAGATCAAGACCGCGCGCTTCTATGCCGACCACATCCTTACCCGCTGCGTCGGATTGCGTGCGGCCATCGTCGGCGGCGCCGAAGGCGTGCTGGCGCTCGACGCAGAGCAATTCTGACCCGAGCGACCAACGCCGGCGCCTGAAGGCGACGGTCGCGCCCTGACACCGGATCGCGCATGCCGGCGAGTGTCCGCACCGAAAGCTTGCCCGAAAGGTTGCGCGGCCTGCCGCCGGCGATCGCGCGCGGCTGCCGGGTGCTGGTGCTGGGCAGTTTCCCGAGCCAGGCCTCGCTGGCTGCGCGGCAGTACTATGCCCATCCGCAGAACCGCTTCTGGACCATCATGGGGGAGATCCTCGCCTCCGACCTGCGCGCCCTGCCGTACCGGCGACGCATCGCGGCCGTCAATGCGGCCGGCATCGGCATCTGGGACGTATACGCTTCATGCCTGCGCGAGGGCAGCCTGGACGCGGCCATCCGCGAGCCGGCGTTCAACGACTTCGCATCGATCCGCCGCCGCGCACCCGGCATCGCCCGCGTATGCATGAACGGCGCTACCGCAGGCCGCGCCTTGCGCCACCTCGAGGCGCTCGGGTTCGAAACCCGCGTGCTGCCTTCGACCAGCCCGGCCAATGCCTCGCAGAGTCTTGAATTCAAGCTGGCGCGCTGGCGCGAGGCCCTGCAGTGAAGCGGCCGTTCGGCGAATTCTTCGGGCGCCGCAGATCCGCCGAAATCAGCCTGTCCGAAGAGGCGGGCATCCGCTTTCTGCATTTCGGCTCGGTATGGATACAGGGCGCCATGCGCATCGGCGACCCCTGGCGCCTCGAACTGGAATACACCCGCGAACTGTTCGCCGGCCTGCTGTTCCAGCCCGCCCCCGGAGCCTTCACCCTGGTCGGGCTGGGCGCGGCCTCCTGCACCAAGTTCGCGTGGAAACAGTTTCCCCGCGCGCGCGTGACCACGGTGGAACTCGATCCGGCCGTCATCGCCTGCGCCCGCGCCCATTTTGCGCTGCCGGCGGATTCCTCGCGGCTGCGCACCCTGTGCGCCGACGGCGCGACGTACATGCCGGCGCATGCCTCCTCATGCGACTACCTGATCGTCGATGCCTACGACGCCGCCGCCCGCGGGCCGGTGCTGGCCAGTCCGTCCTTCTTCACCGACTGCCGTGCCGCCCTGATGCACGGACGCGTGTCGGTGCTGGCGGTGAACCTGTTCGGCAAGCATCGTTCCTACAACGCCGCCATCGCCAACATCGACCGCGCCTTCGACGGGCGCATGCTGGTGTTGCCGGCCTCCGAGCGCGGCAACGTCATCGCCTTCGGCTTTGCAGGACCGCCGTTCGAGGCGTCCGTCGCCGACCTGCGCGCCCGCGCGCATGCCCTCAAGGAGGCGACCGGGCTGCAGTTCCCGAAGTTCCTGGCCGGCTATCGAGCCGCCAACCGCATCGAGGGCAGGACCTTCAGCGTCTGACGCCGGCCCGGACGAGCAGGAAAGCAAGCGGCGCCAGCAGGCAGAACATGCCCTGGCTCGCATAGGCGAACCCCCATGCGGCAGGGCTGGCGTTGCCGCCGGCCAGGTCGAGAATCCAGCCGAACATGGTGGGGGAGATGATGCCGGCGCCGAATCCCAGCGTCGAGTGCACCGCGAGCGTGATGCCGCGCTTGTCCGGCGCAGCCGCCGCGATGGTGCCGGCGGTGAGCGAGGATGAATCCGCCATCACCAGCATGGTGTAGACGGCCAGCAGGGTGGCCACCAGCAGCCATGGCAGCGAGGCAGTGAAGCCGACCATGGTGCTCGCCGCACCCGAGAGCAGCATGCAGGTGAGGATCAGGCGGACCCGGCCGAAGCGCATCGCCAGTTCGTTGCCGAGGATGGAGGATGGCATGCCGAGCAGGTTGATCACCGCGGCGGCCACCGCCGGCGCCACCGGCGGGGTTCCGCCCGACACGCTGGCGGCAAACACCAGGAAGGCCACCAGCCAGGAGCGGCTGCCCAACAGTTCCCAGCAGTGCGCGGTGTAGGCGAGGATGTAGCCCATCGCCGGCCGGTTGGCCAGCACCGGGCGGAAATCGAGCAGGGCGGTTTGCGGGCCGGTCGGGGCCGGTACGGCCGGCAGCGGCCTGATGCGCCACACCATCAACGCCGCCAGGAGCGGGCCCAGGCCGGTCATGGCGAAGGTGCCGCGCCAGCCTGCCAGCGGCATGATGACCAGCGGCAGCAGGAAGGAGACCGAGGCGCCTACCGTGAAGCTGGTGGTGTAGAAGGAGATGTAACGGCTCTGGCGCGGCCCGGCGACCCGGTCAGAGAGGATCTTCAGGCCCGGCATGTAGGTGCCGGCCAGGCCCATCCCGACGAAGGCCTGGAAGACCGCCGCGGTGAGGAAGTCGTGGGCGAGAAAGGCGAAGCCGAAGCTGCCGAGCGCCGCCAGCATGCAGGCGAAGATATGGATGCGGCGCGCGTCGATGCGGTCGGTGAGCGCGGTGAGCAGCGGCACGGCCAGCATGTAGCCGCCGAAATAGGCGCCGCTGACCACGCCGGCCTCGGTATTGCTCATCTGCCATTCCGCCTGCAGCGTGTTGAGCAGGGTCGGATAGGTGGCGTACCCGAGCATGGTGCCCACTTCCGCCGCGCACAGCCAGGCGGTAAAGCGCGCAGGCGAGCGGAATTGCATCAGGCCGTCCGGTGCCCGGACGGCGCGCGTTTCATGAGGAAAGCGCGAGGCATGCGCTGATTTTAGTCAAGGATCTCACGTGTGACAGGCTGGGATTGCGCGCGGAAGCGCCCGCCGCTCCAGCCGGCGCAGATCGCCGATGCCGTGCGCGCCCTGCAGCACGTCGGCGCGCAGGTGCAACATGGCAACGTGCCGGGCCTCTTCGATGCGGCGGCGTTCCCAGCCGGCATCGCGATAGATCGCATAGTGCTCGGGCGAGAGGATCAGCATGGCGTTGGTGTACTGGCACATCTTAAGATTGCCCACCGCGATCAGCGAATTGGCCAGCGAGAAGGTGAGGTCTTGCGGCGTGCGGCGATCGGTTCCCGCTCGGCGTCGGTTTCGTCCTCGGCGAAGCAGAAGGTGTAGTTGCCCGGGCCGCCCAAGGTCGCGCGGCCCAGTTGCCCCGGCACGCCGCCGCCGACGTTGCGTATGATCAGTTGCAGGGCGCGGCCGGTGGTGGCGTTGGCGCGGTTGCCCTGGCCCAGCGCATTGCTGCCCCAGTTCATGCCGATGCGCCGCGCGATCGGCCCGTTGATCACGATCACGGGCCCGGCAACGCGGGTCGCGCACAACAGGCCTTGCATGATGAAGATCGGGTCAAGCGCGGCCGCGACTGCCGCCGGCAACAACGGCATGATCAGGTAGCTGCGCGCTTCAGGTCTTGATCGCGTCCATGAAGCGGATGCGGATGCGCGACGGGTCGCGTTCGGTCACACCAGCGGGCGGCGCATTGTCGGTGCGCGCGCCGACGAACATCGGGCCGGAGCCCGTCAGCGCTTCACCGACGAGCGCATCGAAATGCGTTTCGTCTTCCGCCCAGGTACTGCGGGCAATGCCTGCGCCGCGCGCCATCGCCACCAGGTCCACCGTGGAGGCGGTGAGCGTGGCTTGCGAGCCGGTGATCTGGTAGGCGCCGTTGTCCCACACGAAGATCGCCAGGTTGGCGGGCCTGACGCTCGCCACCGTGCCCAGCGCGCCCAGTTGCATGAGCAGCGATCCGTCGCCCTCGAGCGCGATCACGCGGCGCTTCGGCTGCGCGATCGCCACGCCCAGCGCGATCGGGATGGCCAGGCCCATGCTGCCCAGCATGTAGAAGTTGTGCGCCCGCTGGCCGGCGGCCCACAGGTCGAAGTGGGTGTTCCCGATGCCGCCGACAACGGCTTCGTCGGCGAGCTTCGCGGTAAGGTGCCGGGTCAGCGCCGCGCGGTTCATCACGGCGGCGGATGCCCGGCCGAGGGTGCGGAAAAGCGTGTCTTGCATGATGCGTGCCTTCAGGCAGGTGCGCCGGCGCGGTTGGTCAGCAGGGGCGAAAGGATCATGGCCGCCGGGGCCTGCGTGGCGAAGGCCTGCTGGATCATGCGGTCGGCGACAAACTCCAGATCCTCACGGCGCTCGATGGCGAAATGCTCGATCCTGAGCGCCTCCAGGATCGGCCGCAAGGTACTGCACACGATGGCCTGGCCCAACTGGTGGTCGCCGAGCGTGCCGCGCTCGGACACCATCATCAGCAGCGGGATCTGGAACGGCAGCGCCAGCGAAGCCAGCACGTTGGGCAGGGTGGCGAAGCCGCTGGTCTGCATGAGGACGATGCCGCGCACGCCGGCCAGGTAGGCGCCGGAGACGATGCCGACTGCCTCTTCCTCGCGCGCCGGGTTGATGACGGTGAAGTACTCGTCGGCATGCAGGCGGCGGATCAGCGGGGCCAGCACCTTGTCCGGCACGTAGGTGACGAGGCTCACCTTGTTGGCCTTCAGGATGCGCACCACGGCGGCGTCCCAGGTGTCGGCGGCTGCAACCGCTTCTTGGATCATCGGGGCGTTTCCTATTCACGAATGGCGCGGCAGGCGCCGCGAAAGGCGAACGTATGTTACCCGCGCCTAGGCTGGCCGCGTCCGGTGCGCGCGCAGGAACGAACGGATCTGCCGCACGGCCAGCGGAATGCGTTCCGCGGGGTCCTTCCAGGGAAACATGCTCACCTCCGCCTGCGGCGCCAGCAGCGCCGACTCCATCGCCACCGCGTACGGATGGGGCGGGCTGTCGTCCGGCAGGATCAGCACCGGCGTGCGGCACTCGCGCACGAAGTCGCGCGATACCGTGAAGACGAAGTCGGCGCGGGCACTGTACATGTTGTGCAGGTAGGTCTCGATCGCGTCCATGCCGATTTCCGGCCGGCGCGCATGCAGCGCCGGGCCCCAGCCCTTGATGTTGGTTTCGAAGAACTGGTCCGGTTTTTCCGGGCGGTGGCCGCTGGGTTGCGCCAGCACCCCGGCGATCACCCGCCCAGGCGCACGCTTGATCAGGTTCCAGATGAACGGCCCGCCGATGCAAAAGCCCAGGACCAGAAACCTGTCCATGCCGAGGTGGTCCATCAGCGCCAGCTGGTCGTCGCTGCAGGCGTCCCACGGGCGGTCCGGCTCGAGCGGCCCGCTGGACTGGCCGCCCGCCGCATTGCGCAGATCCATGGTGACGCAGCGGTATTCGTCGCTGAAGGTTGCCACGGCGTCGAAGGGCGAAGCCGTACTGAAAAAGGCGACCGTCGAGTTGAGCCCGCCGCCGGGCAGGATCAACAGGGGCGGACCGGAGCCGGCCTCTTCATAGCGGATGCGCACGGACCCCTTTTCGAAAAACGGCATTGCGGTTCCTTGTCCCGCGTCGGCGGGCGGTTGGGTGGGTTGAATGAACCACGGATTATGCCGGTGGCGGGCGCGCCATCTCCTGCATGCCGCGGATGCGATCCTTGTCTGCTTTTGCCGGAAGCCCAGAGATTTTCCGCAGACAAGAA
>CANGUJ010000244.1 GCA_947456845.1 Burkholderiales bacterium
CGGCGTGGCCGCCGCGGCCGGCCTGATCGCCGCGCTCGCCGGCGCCCCGGCGCAGGCCGCCTGGCCGTCCGACCAGCCGATCAACCTGATCATCGCCTATGCGCCCGGCGGCGGCACCGACATCATCGCGCGCAACATCATTCCGTACGTCGAGAAGTATCTCGGGGACGGTGCCAGGATCAACGTCATCAACCGGCCCGGCGCCGGCGGGGGCATCGGCTTCGCCGCCATCGCCCAGGCGCCCACCGACGGCTACACCATCGGCTTCATCAACACCCCGCCGATCATGACCATCCCGATCGAGCGCGCCGCGCCCTGGAGCATCGCCAGCTTCGATTACCTCGGCAACATCGTCGACGACCCCGGCACCTTCTGCGTGCACAGGGACAGCCAGTACAAGTCGCTGGCCGACATCCAGGCCTTTGCCAAGGCCAACCCGAAGAAGGTGACGGTGGGCTCGACCGGCGTGGGCTCGGACGACCATCTGGCCATGCTGATGTTCGAGAAGACCGCCGGCGTGCAGATGACCCATGTGCCGTTCAAGGGCAGCGCCGATACCCGTACCGCGGTGATCGGCCGGCACATCGAGGTGGCCGCCATCAACGTGGGCGAGGCCCTGCAGTACCTGAAGGGCGGTTCGCCGATCCGCTGCCTCGGGCAGATGACGGCCGCGCGCATGAGCATGGCGCCCGACTGGCCCACCTTCAGGGAATCCGGCTACAACTACGAGATGGCCTCGTTGCGCGGCATGGCGGCCCCGAAGGGCCTGCCGGCGGCGATCCGCGAGCGCCTGGTCAAGGCGATCGCCGCCGCCGCCGCCGACCCGGCCTTCAGGGCCGCCGCCGAGGCTGCCTTCGCGCCGGTGCGCTACCTCTCCCCGCAGGCCTACGAGGCCGAGATCAAGGCGGGCGACGTGGTCTTCCGCCAGTTGTGGAAGGAACTGCCCTGGACCGACAAGTAACGCGCGCCCCGGGCCAGGGCGGATGCCGGCCTGGCGGGCCGGCGTTTTGTTCGGACGCGTCGCCTACGCCGGCACGGTATCCGTTAGCGCCGCGGCGGTCGGACGCACGGCCAGCACCTTGTCGATCTTCTTGCCGTCCATGTCGACGATCTCGAAGCGCCAGCCTTCCCATTCGACGATGTCGCCGGTGCGCGGCAGGCGGCCGGTGAGGAACATCAGCATGCCGCCCAGGGTGTGGTAGCGGCCGCGGTCCTCGTCGGGCACGGAATCGAGGTCGAGGCGGTCCTTGAGTTCATGCAGCGGGATCAGGCCGTCGAGCAGCCAGGAGCCGTCATCGCGCTGGAAGGCCCATGAGGTTTCCGGGTCGCGCGGCTGGAACTCGCCGGTGATGGCCTCGATCAGGTCCTGCAGGGTGACGATGCCGAGCAGCTCGCCATATTCGTCGATGATGAAGGCCATCTGCGTGCCGGAGGCGCGGAAGTTGTCGAGCAGCTCCATGCCGGTGAGCGTCTCCGGGATATAGAGCGGCGACTGCAGGTCGGCGGTGAGGTCGGCCTTCTCGCCGCGCGCGATGCGCGAGAGGAGCTTGCGCGCGTTGACGACGCCGAGGATGTTTTCCAGCCCGCCGCGGACCACCGGAAAGCGCGCGTGGTCGGAGTCCTCGATGATCTTGAGGTTGTGCTCGAAGGGCTGGTCGGCGTCCAGGCACACCACATCGCCGCGCGGCACCATGAGCGAGCCGATCTGCCGGTCGTCGAGCAGGAACACGTTGCGCACCATGGTGTGCTCGTTGGCCTCGATGACGCCCGCGCTGGTGCCTTCCTCGAGCACGGCGTGGATTTCCTCTTCGGTGACCGCGGTGCCCTGCAGGTGCCGCACCCCCAGGACGGTGAGCACGGCGTTGGTCGAGGAGGAAAGCAGCAGCACGAAAGGCCGGGTGGCGGTGGCCAGCCAGCCGATCGGCGTGGCCACCACGCGCGCGATGGCCTCGGGGCGGGTCTGGCCGATGCGCTTGGGCACCAGTTCGCCCAGCACGATGGACACATAGGTGATCAGCAGCACCACCAGGCCGGTGGCGAGCACGCCGGCGATATGCGGCGGTATGCCGAATTTTTCCAGCCAGTGCGCGAACGGCACGGCGAAGGCGGCTTCGCCGACGATACCGTTCAACACGCCGATCGAAGTGATACCGATCTGGATGGTGGAAAGAAAACGGGTGGGGTCGGCGCCCAGCTTGGCGGCGGCTTCGGCGCCGCGGTCGCCCTCATCGATCAACTTCTGCAGGCGCGCCTTGCGGGAGGTGACCAGCGCGATTTCCGACATCGCGAACACGCCGTTGAGGAGGATGAGGGCGAAAAGTATCGCTAATTCCATATGCGGGTGCTATGCGGCACCTGCGCGTAATGCGGGGCACGAATGGTAACCCGAATCCCGGCGCGGGTTTTGGCGGGAAATGGGGGGCAGAGTCGATCGTTACGCTTGACGTAACGAGTAACGGTGTCCTAGAATTCGGACGATGATCGTCTCGTTTCGCGACAAGCGCACCCGTGAGTTCGCTGAAGGCAAGCGGGTCAAGGCGTTCGAGGGTTTTGCCCGCAAGGCGGAAATGAAGCTCGATCAACTCGACGCGGCTGTGTCGTTGCGCGACCTGGAACTTCCCGGCAATCGCCTTGAGGGTTTGAAAGGTGACCGCAAGGGCCAGTACAGCATTCGTATCAACGACCAATGGCGCATTTGCTTTGAATGGCCGATTGGCTCAAACGGTCCGACCGAGGTCGAGATCGTCGATTATCACTAGAGGGGCAGCAAATGGCACGCATGGCGATCCATCCCGGCGAACACCTCGCCGAGCAGCTTGAAGAACTGGGCATGAGCGCCGCCGAGTTGGCCCGCAAGTTGAGTGTGCCAACCAATCGGGTGACGGCTATCCTCAACGGCCAGCGCGCGGTTACCGGCGATACGGCCTTGCGGCTGGGGCACTTTTTCGGTACCAGCGCGCAGTTCTGGCTTAACCTGCAGGCCCTTTATGATCTGCGCGTCGCCGAAGGCAAGGCGGGCGAGTCAATCAAAATGCTGCCGACTCTGGACGCCGGACGACCTGGCAAGCTCGCGGTGGCCTGAAGAATACAAATCAACAGCGCATGCGCGCCGGAATCAAAATCAAGGGAGACTCCATGCACGACCTCATCATCCGCGGCGGCACCATCATCGACGGGACCGGCGTGGCCGGCTATACCGGCGACGTCGCCGTGAAAGACGGCCGGATCGTCGAAACCGGCAAGGTGGAAGGCGGCGCCAAACGCACGGTGAATGCCGATGGCCTCTTGGTCGCGCCGGGTTGGGTGGACATCCACACCCACTATGACGGCCAGGCCAGCTGGGACCCGCTGATGACGCCTTCCTCCTGGCATGGCGTGACCACGGCGGTCATGGGCAATTGCGGCGTGGGCTTCGCGCCGGCGCACCCGCACCAGCGCCAGTGGATGCTGGAACTGATGGAGGGGGTTGAAGACATCCCCGGCGCGGTCTTGCAGGAAGGCGTGAAGTGGGAATGGGAAAGCTTCCCGCAGTACCTGGACGCGGTGGACAGGACCCCGCGCATCATGGACCTGGGCGCGCAGATCCCGCATGCGGCGGTGCGCGTGTTCGTGATGGGCGAGCGCGGCGCCAGGCGCGAGCCGGCCACCGAGGACGACATCGGCAAGATGTCCGCCGTGGTGAAAGAGGCGATCGCGGCCGGCGCGCTGGGCTTTACGACCTCGCGCACCTTCGTGCACAAGACCTCGCGCGGCGAACAGGCGCCGACGTTCGACGTGGCGGCGAGCGAGCTGACCAGCATTGCCAAGGCCCTGGGCGAAACCGGCAAGGGCGTGCTGCAGATGATTTCCGACTTCGAGGACATCGAAGCGGAATTCAACATCCTGCGCGACTGCACCCGGGTGAGCGGCCGGCCGCTTTCCTTCACGCTGCTGCAGCGCGACCACATGCCCGACAAATGGCGCGCCGTGATGCAGCGGGTGGACGCCGCGCGCAACCAGGGCCTGGACATCAAGGCACAGGTGGCTTGCCGGCCCATCGGCATGGTGCACGGGCTGGAATGCTCGATGCAGCCCTTCTTCCTGACCCCGGGCTACATGGAAATCGCCCACCTGCCGCTGGCCGAACGGGTGGCGCGGCTGAAGAATCCGGAGTTGAAGGCGCGCCTCATCAGGGAGGCGGCCATCCCGCCGGAAAACTGGCGGCTGGCCTCGATCACGCGCGATTTCCACAAGCTTTTTCCGCTCGGCAGCGAGCATGCCGACTACGAACCCACGCCCGAGCAAAGCGTGGCCGGCATCGCCAGGGCCACCGGCCGCACGCCGGAAGAGGTGGCCTATGAGCTGATGCTGGAAGACGGCGGCAGGAAGAAGTTCTACTTCCCGCTCTACAACTACACCGGCAACAACCTCGACGTGGTGCGCGAGATGATCACCCACCCCGCCACGCTCCTGGGCCTGGGCGACGCCGGCGCGCACTGCGGCTACATCTGCGATGCGAGCTACCCGACCTACCTGATCACCCACTGGTCGCGCGACCGCCAGCGCGGGCCGAAGCTGGGGCTGGAGTTCCTGATCCACGCGCAAACCCAGCGCAACGCGCGCGGCCTGGGCATGAACGACCGCGGCGCCCTCTTGCCGGGCATGAAGGCCGACATCAACCTGATCGACTACGCCAAGCTCAACCTCGAAGCCCCGCAAATGACCTACGACCTGCCCACCGGCGGCCGCCGCCTGGTGCAGCACGCCACAGGGTATGAGGCGACGTTTGTCTCGGGTGAACTGGTGATGGAACGCGGCCGTGCCACCGGCGCGCTGCCGGGGCGGCTGGTGCGGTCGGCGTAGACCTACTTGGCGAGGGGTGTGGCTTCGAGCGCTTGCCCGCGTGCCCGGGAAAGCGCTGCCAGGAGGCGTTCTGCGTTCTTTTGGGACCGCAGCAAATGCGCTGTCTCGAGCAGGCTTTCCAGCTCGTCAGCCGCGATCAGCGCCACGTCCCCACCTGAACGGCGCCGCACGATGATGACTTCGCGATCATCGATCGCACGATCCATAAGTCCCTTGAGTTGCTTGCGGGCCTGGTTGTAGGTGGTTTCGACGGTCACGGTCTCCTCTCAGGCGACCGTGATCTCGATATGCCGGCCCAATGCCGCCGCCGCCGCCTCGATCTGATCCATCCTTGAGGCGTGGCGCAAGTCAAACAGGCGATCCACCTGAGGCATGTGCCACCCGAGTCGGCGCGCCAACTCGGCTTTCTTGACGCCTTGCTCGGTCATTGCCTTGTAGACCCCGAGCTTGGCGCATTCCAGAGCCGATGGGCGTACAGTCTTTTGGCCGCGCTTGGGCTTGCCGGGCTTTGGCAGTGGCTTGCGCGCATCCACATAAAACGACAAGCCCGTCTCCAGCGCGTCTATGGCGTTGAGGAGGGCTTCGCCTTCATCCGCACCGAAAGTGATTGCCTCCGGTACATCGGCGAATGTCACCAGAACTGTGCCGTCGTCGGGCGTCAGGGTTACCGGATAGTCAAACATGTCATGATCCTATTTCAGATCAAGCTGCCGCTTGATCGGAGCGACCAGCCCCTTGCCCAGTTCAGCGGTGCCATGCATGGGCAGGGACGATTGCTTGCCGTTGAGAAAAACCTTCAAATGAGAACCCTTGCCGGGTTGAAACGTGGCGCCTTGCTGCTCCAGCCATTTTTTCATTTGTTTGGAGTTCACGGGACTAATAATAAACAAATGTGTTGTGTTTTTCAACTGAGTAAGAAGCCGACTGAACACACAAATTGGATAGGGGGGCGCCGCTGCGGTCCGCCGCAATCTAGGCGCTGGTGCCCACCGCCGACTGCTCCGTGGTGCCCAACCGCGAATACAACGCCCGCAACGGCTTTACCGTGCCGTTCCGTTTGTCACGCCGCTCCGCCTTTGACACGCTGACCCACCCGCGCTGGTTTTTAAGCGTGATGGGCCGCTACCTGCTGGGCGACGGCATGCCCAAGTTCGAAAACTATCCGCCGGAACTGCAAGGCAAGGTGACCGGCTTTTCCACCAGCAAATCCGCCGCGCGGTGTGAAGACCTCACCTGGCGCGACGTGGAACAACTGCGCGCCCTGTGGCCGCGCAAGCTCGTAATCAAGGGCATATTGCGTGCGGAGGACGCACTGCAGGCGGTGGAACTGGGGGCGGATGCGGTGGTCGTTTCCAACCACGGCGGCCGCACGGTGGACAGCACCGTCGCGCCCATCGACGCCCTGCCCGAAATCGCCCAGGCCCTGCGCGGCAAGGCCACCGTGCTGATGGATAGCGGCGTGCGCCGCGGCAGCGACGTACTCAAGGCC
>CANGUJ010000245.1 GCA_947456845.1 Burkholderiales bacterium
ACTTGGCGGCGGCCTCGGTGTGGCGCACGTCGATGGTCACCACATGGGCGCCGCGCTTCTTCGCGACCAGCAGGTGGCGCGCGGTGTTGGGCTGGCTGGCGAGGTTGGCGGCCCACAGGAGGATGAGACCGGCATGCTCGCCCATGTCCTCCTTGGTGTGGGTTTCCAGCATGCCGGTCAGCCCCAGGCCGAAGGCGCCCAAGCCCCAGCAGATCATGGTGGGGCTCAGGAACTGGCTGCCGTGGAAATTGGCGAAGCGCGCCATCAGTTGCGCGCTGATGCGCGTGCCGTAGTTGCTGGTGAAGGTGCCGTGCCCGGGCCAGATGGCCGTAGCCTCCGGCGGCACGGCATTCAGGGCTGCGGCGACCCGTTCAAGGGCCTCGTCCCAGGTGGCGCGCCGCAGCGCCTCGCTGCGGCGGTCGCGCAGCAGCGGATGCAGAAGCCGCGCGGGGTTGTCGAAGATCTCCGGCGTCGCCTGGCCGCGGATGCACAGAAAGCCCCGGCTGTCCGGGTTGTCGGGATCGCCCTTCACACCCAACAGCTTGCCGTCCTTCACCTCGGCCAGCATGCCGCACAACGTGGGGTGGCAGTTCATCGGGCACATGGTGCGCACGGTCCTGGTGGTGGAATCGCTCACGGCTCGCTCCTGCGTGCGGGCGGTGTCACTCACCGCCCCTCGAGCGGCCGATGGTACCCGAGCCACACGCACACAGCTGCGTGACAATGCCCCTGCCGGACCCACCGGCTTTCGACCCGAACTCGAGGAGACAAAAATGGCAATCTACGAACTGCGCACCTACTCGGTGATGGTGGGCAAGATGAACGAGCTGATCGGCCACTACAGCACCGAAGGCTGGGCGGCACTGTCGAAGCATCCGCCCAAGCTGGTGGGCTATTTCACCGGCGACATCGGTGCCCTGAACCAGCTGGTGCACTTGTGGAAGTTCGATGACGACGCCGACCGGCGCGCCTTCTGGGCGGGCGTCTATGCCGACCCGGCCTTCATGGCCTTCGTCGGAAAGATCCGCCCGCTGATCGTGACCCAGGAGAACAAGCTGATGATGGCGGCCCCGTGGGGACCGCATCCCTGAACATGCCCCAAAAGACCTGCGCGGGCAGGTGACACCGCGGCCGGCAGGGTCCTCACGGCTCCGCGTCAGCCGACCTTCACGGCCTGCCCGCCGTCGACCGCCAGCGCCACGCCGGTGATGAAGCCGGCCTCGTCCGAGGCGAGGAACAGCGCGGCGTTGGCCACATCCCAGGCGGTGCCCATCTTGCCGCGCAGCGGCACATGGGCGTCGCGCTCGGCCTCGACCACGGCGCGCGGCTTGTTGAAGGTGCGCGCGCGCGTGTCCACCGCCATGGGGGTGTTCATCAGGCCGGGCAGGATGGCGTTGGCGCGGATGCCATAGGGCGCGTTCTGGATCGCCAGCTGCTCCGTGAAGGCGACCATCGCCGCCTTGGTTGCCTTGTAGGCGACGTAGGGGTAGTCGATCCACGCCGCGATCGACGAGATGCTGACAATCGACCCGCTCTTTTGCGCGCGCATGATCGGAATCACGTGCTTGCAGGCCATGATGGTGCCGCGCAGGTTGATGGCCACGCAGCGGTCGAAATTTTCCTCCGTGATCTCGGTGAGGACGGCGTCGCCGCCCGACAGGCTCACGCCGACGTTGTTGTGCAGCACGTCGATGCGGCCCCAGCGCCCGTGCGCGTCGGCCACCATGGCCTTGAGGTCGGCCTCGCTGGTGACATCGGCGCGGATGGCCTCGGCGATGCCGCCCTGGGCGGTGATCATGGCGGCGGTTTCCCGCGCGCTTTCCAGGTTGTGGTCCGCGCACAGCACCTTGGCGCCTTCGCGCGCGAAGGTGATGGCGGTGGCGCGGCCGTTGCCCGTGCCTTCTCCCGGGCTTTGCCCGGCGCCGACGACGATGGCGATACGATCTTTCAGACGCATTGCGATTCCTCCTCTTGTTGGTTTGCCTCGCGTGCCCGCATTGTCACGCATGGCCGTCACGCGGGGGCGCGTGCGAACGGTCCTCGCGCAAGGTCGTGGCGAGCTGGTCGCGCAGTTCGTTCGAGACGGTGATGTGCCGGTCGGGCGCATCGCGGTGCACTTCATAGAGCTGGGCGAGCACCTCGCGGTCGTGCGCCTCGAAGGCACCGACGATGCGCCGGGCGCGCGCGGCATCGCCGCCGATCAGCGTCAGCGCGATCTCGCCCAGCTTGAGGGACGAATGAAAGGTCTCGCGCTCGATGGCCTCCACGCCGATATCGCGCAGGTCGAACAGGTGCCGCATGTCGCGCGCCCGTGCAATCACGCGCAGGCGGGGGAAATGCTTGCGGCAGGTACGCGCGAGCTGCGAGGTGGCGTCGCGGTCGTCGAGGGCAATGATGATGTAGGCGGCGCTGTCGGCGCCGGCGGCATGCAGGAGGTCCAGGCGGGTGGCGTCGCCATAGAACACCCGGAAGCCGAACTTGCGGCATTGCTCCACATGGTCCGGGTCGTCATCCAGCACCACCGGGGAGACGCCGCTGGCATGCAGCAGGCGCGCGACCACCTGGCCCATGCGCCCGAGCCCGGCGATGATCACCGCGCCGGACTCGGGCCGGTCCTGCGCGCGCGCGGCGTCCGGCGCGCCGAGGCGCGGCATGAGCAGCCTGTCATGGATCAACAGCAGAAATGGCGTGGCCAGCATGGACAGCGCCACCGCCAGCGTGATGGCATGCGCGGTCTCCGCTGGCATGGCGCCGAACCCCTGGCCCAGACCCAGCAGCACGAATGCGAATTCGCCACCCTGGGCCAGGATAAGGATGAAAAGCGGCCGCTCCGCCGCGGGCAGGCGCGCCACCTGGGCGATCACCCAAAGCACCGTGCCCTTGAGAGTGAACAAGCCGGCGATGATGCCCAGCACCACCAGCGGCCGCACCAGCAGCATGCCGAAGTCCACGCTCATGCCCACCGAAATGAAGAACAGGCCCAGCAGAAGGCCCTTGAACGGCTCGACGGCGGCTTCGATCTCGTGCCGGTATTCGGATTCCGCCAGCAGCACCCCGGCCAGGAAGGCGCCCAGCGCCATCGACAAGCCGGCGGCCTCGAACCCCAGCGCGATTCCCAGCACCAGCAGCAGGGCGAAGGCGGTGAACACCTCGCGCTGGCGGGTGCGAGCGATGTGGCGGAACACCGGCCGGGCCACGAAATGCCCGCCCACCAGCGTGACGACGATCACCGCGAGCGCGAAACCCAGCCCCTGCCACGAAAAGGCGGAGCCGCCGCCGCGGGTCCCGATCAGCGGCAGCAGCGCCAGCATGGGGATGACGGCGAGGTCCTGGAATAGAAGAATGGCGAAGCTGGCCTGCCCGCCGCGCGTGGTCAAGCCGCCGCGCTCCTTGAGCGGCGCCAGTGCAAGCGCGGTGGAAGACAGGGCGAGGGCCATGCCGGCGACGACGGCCACGCGCGGGTCGACGCCCAGCAGCCAAGCCGCGCCGCTGATCGCCGCGATCGACCCCGCCACCTGGGACAGGCCCAGGCTCAGGAGGCGCGCGCGCATCTCCCACAAACGCCGCGGCTCCAGTTCAAGTCCGATCACGAACAGCAGGAACACCACGCCCAGCTCGGCGAAATGGCGCACATCGTCCACATTTGCGATCAGCCTGAAACCCCATGGGCCGATGGCGATCCCGGCCAGAAGGTAGCCGGCCACGGCGCCCAGGCCGAGACGATGCGCCGCCAGCACCGCCACCACCGCGGCGGCGAAGTAGATGCTGGCCTGGATCAGGAATGCGTTGCCATGTTCCATGCGGGCTTTCGGTGAGCGGGTTGGCCATACGCGGCGGCCGGTTCGGTCGCCGCGCGGCGCATATTAAGCCGCCGCCTTCCTTTTGGGCGAACCGGGCTTCACCCGCGCCGCGACCCATGCAAGAATGCCGGCCTTATGGTGAAGGTCAAGCTTACCCGCGAAAGCATTCTTGACGGCTCGCTGCACGCCTCGGTGCGTGCCGTGCTGGGCCCGGAAGAGCCGTTCATGAGCGGCGACGAGCGCGCCGCGCAGGTCGATGCGATGCTGAAGGCGGCACCCGTCCCCGGACGCATCTGGGTATTCGCCTTCGGTTCGCTGATCTGGAACCCGGCCTTTCATTTCGCGGAACGGCGTACCGCGCGCATTTACGGCTTTCACCGCCAGTTCTGCCTGTGGGCGCGGGCCGGTCGCGGCAGCCCGGAGCGGCCGGGGCTCATGCTCTCGCTTGAATCCGGCGGCAGTTGTACCGGTGTGGCCTACCGCCTCGCCAAGAGCGCCGCCGCCACCGAACTTGACGTGTTGTGGCGGCGCGAGATGTTCACCATGGCCTATCGGCCGGTATGGACAATGGCGCGCACCCCCAAGGGGCCGGAGCCGGTGATCGTGTTTTCCGCCAATCGCGGACACAAGCGGTACGCACCCGGGCTCAGGCAGGACGAAATCGCCCGTTACCTGGCGACCGGCGCGGGCCCGCTCGGCCGCTGTTGCGACTACCTCTTCGACACCGCCGCGCATTTGCGCGACCTGGGAATCCGCGACCGGCGCCTCGAAGCTCTTGAAGCGAAAGTGCGCGTCTTGAGCGGCGCGATGTAGCGCGGCCGCGCCCGCGAAAACCGCCCTCCGGTCCCGGCAGCTCAGGCGCCGGCGGGGGGCGCTGACGCAGCAGCGTCGACCACAGTCAACTTGGACGGGCGAAACAGTTCGCGGGTCTGCGGGTTGACGCGGCAGCAGGCGTGGGCGACCCTGCCCTTCACGTGGATTTCGATCACGGCCAGGGTGCGACGCTCGGGATGATCCAGACCGGGCACATTGTCCGGCAGCCGCTCGGCGAGCCGCACATGCGCTACCGCCCCCCAGCGCCGTTGCATGCGCCTGATCAGCACCCCGACCCGCTCCGGGACGCGCACGATTTCGATATGGGCGTCATGCGCGCGGCCGCTGCGGAACTCCAGGCCGACGATCTGGTGGAAAACGCGGCCAGTCACCCGATACAGGGTGGATACGGAATCGAATACCGAGTCGAACGCCACGTCCGCCGGGTCCAAGAGCGGACCGGCAGCGGGCTCGCCGACGCCGCCGCTCTCCTGGGGAGTTTCGTTGTGTTCCGGCGCGACCATCGCTATCGATACCCTGTTTCGGCCCGTATGCCAAATCCGAAGTTTACGCGCGGCGAACCGCCTTCACGGCGGCTGATTTCGTTACTTTTGATGAAGCGGCGTAAGGTTTCGGCCGCCCGGCGCGCCGGCGTCCGGACGCCGGCCTCGCAACGCGGTCAGGCAGCGCACTCAGGCAGCGGATGCGGCCCTGCGCTCGCCACGCCAGCCGGCAGCCAGCGCAGCCCCTGCGGCCAACAGGCCGATGAGGCAAACGGCATACCAATCCCAACTCGTCAGCACGGCGCTGGCCAGGAAGGCGCCGAAGGAATTGCCGCCCCACATGTGGCCCATGAATACCGTGCTCGAGCGGCTGCGCGCTTCGGGCAGTATCTCGATCACCCGGGTCTGGTTGGCCACCGCGGAGGCACGCAAACCGCAGTCGAGCAGAATGGCGCCCAGCACGACCGCGGCGACCGAAACAGGCGCGAAGCTGAATGCGGTGTAGGCAAGAATCACGCTGCACGCGGCCACGCGCACCACCGGGGCCGCCCCGACCCGGTCGGTCCAGCGGCCGGCCAGGCGCGACACCAGCACCCCAGCCGCCCCCGGAATGGCCATCAGCCCGGCGATGCCGGGGCCCAGGCCATGCTCCTGCATCAGCATGCTCGCCAGGGTGGCCCAGAACCCCCCGTAGCACAGACCGGTGAGGAACTGGATGGCCGACGCACGACGCAAGACGGGCTGTTCGCGATACAGGCGCAGCATCGACCGCAGCAGTTCCGCGTACGAAAGCGCGGTTCTGGGCGGGGCCGCGGGCAGGCGCGCAAACATCGCGCAGGCCATCAGCCCCACCATGGCCGCGCCCACGAGGTACATCCAGCGCCAGTGGAAGTGCTCGGCGACAAAGCCGCCCGCCAGGCGCGCCCACAGAATGCCCACAAACAGGCCCGACAGCAGTGTGCCCATGTTGGTGCCGCGCCGGCTGGGCTCGGACCATTCCGACACCATCGGCAGCACATGCTGGGAGACCGTGCAGCAGATCCCCACCACGAACGCCGCCGCCGCCAGTATCCACAGCGATGGCGCCGCAGCCATCACCAACAGCCCCGCCACCAGGCCGGCCATCTGCAGAAGCACGAGGCGGCGCTTGTCGAACCCGTCCCCCAGCGGCACAAGCAGCATGGTGCCGACGAAATAG
>CANGUJ010000246.1 GCA_947456845.1 Burkholderiales bacterium
ATACCAGAGCGGATTGAGCAGGCTCTGGCGCCCGCCCAGTTCGGCGATGCGCTGCGCCGTCCAGGCCAGATGCGCGCCCTCGTCCGCGGCGGCGCGCTCCATGTGCGCGCGGATTTGCGGCGTGCGCGCGGTGGCCGCCTGGCCGTGATACAGGGCCTGGGCGCACACCTCGCCGACATGGTTGACGCGCATCAGCGCCACGACCTCGCGCTTTTCCTCGGGCGCCAGGTCCGGGCCGGGCTGCTCGGCGCCGGCGGGCATGGGCGCGGCGGGCGCCACGGATGCGATCGCGCGCAGGGCGCGGTCAAAGGCGGTGATGAGGGTATCGGGGTGCATGAAGCCGTCCTTGGGCGGAGATGGCCCTTATTATCGGCCCGATCGGGCCGCGGCGCGCCTCAGCCCTGCGCGGGCTTGAGCGGGAAATGCATCCAGCCGGTGATGATGTACTTGGTGCCGGCATCGACCAGGTTACCGGTGTGCGAGTGGGTCCACTCGGCCGGCCAGATGAGCGTCTTGCCGCGCTCGGGCCTGACCTCCAGGCCGTAGTTGGGAAAACGGGTGCAGCCGCCGTCCTCGACATCGTTGAGATAGGTCATCCACACCAGCACCCGATGCAGGGTCGGCAGCGCGGTGCGCTCCGAATGCTCGAGCGCGAAATGCCCGCCGGGCATGTAGCGCTGGATGTTGAAATCGCCGATGTCGACCTCGCGCAGGAAGCCGGCCAGGAAAGGCCAGTCCTCGAGGTAGTCGCGGTAGAAGGCCGCCAGTTCGTTCATGTACTCGGCCAGCACCGCGTGCGAGGGCAGCGCCAGGTCGCGCGGATTGACGTTGATGTCCACCGAGTTCTTGAACTGCGGATTGTGCCCGGCGCCTGTCATGCCCGGCCGCTGCAGTTCGGGATGCGATTCGAAAAAGCCGATGATCCGGTCGGCCAGGCTGCGGTCCGGCAGGAACCAGGCGCCGATGAAGTGCGGGTGCTGCGTGGGGTGGATGTCAACGCGTTGCATCTTCGAGTTCCAGAATGAGGCGCGGCGCGGCATCGACCGCCAGGCGCACGAACCCGGTATGCGCCACCAGGTGTGCGAGCCCTTCGGCATGCCGGCCCTGCGCCAGGCGGACGCGCCCCAGGTTGCCGGCGGCCAGGGCGAAGCCGGGGTCGAGTTGCAGGGCGCGCTCGAAACAGGCCGCCGCCTGATCGAGCTTGCCGCAGGCCTTGAGGACACTGCCGAGATTGTTGTGCGCCTCGGCATACGCGGGGCGGCGGGCCAGCGCCGCCTGATAGGCACGCGCGGCCTCGTCGAAGCGGCGCATCTCCTCGAAGACGTTGCCGAGGGCGTTGTGCAACTCCGCAACGTCGAGGCCGAGCGCGATCGCGCGCTCGAAGGCGGCGCCGGCATCGGCGAGCCGCCCGGCCCGGCGCAGCGCGTCCGCCCGATTGGCATGGGCTTCCGGATAGTCCGGCGCGAACAGCAGGGCCTCGTCGAAAGCCGCGAGCGCGCCCGCCACGTCAGCGTCGGCCAGCAGGGCCAGGCCGAGGTTGTTGTGGGCCTGTGCAAAGTCCGGCGCCAGCGCGAGCGCGCGCCGCAGCGCGGCGACGGCTTCGGCATGCCGGCCCAGCGCGGCAAGCGCATTGCCGAGATTGTTCCAGGTGGGCGGATGGGCCGGCTGCGCCTGCGCGGCGGCCTGCAGCACCTCGACCGCCTCGGCATGGCGCCCGCATTCCTGCATGGCGTTGGCCAGGTTGTTGCGCGCATCCATGTGGCCGGGGGCGAGCGCGATGGCGGCCCGGAAATCGGCCAGCGACTCGGCATGCCGCCCCAGCGCGCACAGCGCGATGCCGGCATTGCAATGCGCCTCGACATAGTCGCGCTTGAGACGCAGCGCCTGGCGGAACGCCGCCAGCGCGTCGGCATGGCGGCCTTGCGAAGAGAGGACCGCGCCGAGGATGTTGGGCAGCACGAACGCGTCCGGATGGCGCCTGATCAGGCGGCGCGCGGCGCTCTCGGCCTCGCCCAGGCGGCCCGCCTGGAACAGGGCCATCAATTGCTGCAATTCGCGCTGTGACTGCATGGCCTGCCCTGCTCCGGATACCGCCCTTTTCGCTTGTGTCCAGCAAGGATAGCGCATCGAGGGCCGCGAGCCTGCCGGCCCGGCGCAAGGCGGCAAGCCGCGAGGGCGCCGCCTGCGGTGGCAAAATGACGCGGGCGCCGTGCCCCGGCGGGGGGCGGCGCGGTTTGCCCGCGCTCCGGAACACGCGCATCCAGCCCCCGGACCCACCCTTCTTGCGGACCCCACATGCAGCCGGACCACCAAGTACTGACCCTGTTCCCGCTTCCCCTCTACATCGGCCTGATCGAAGGCGGCATCCTGCCGGAGGAGCTGGCCTATGCGCAAAACCTCGCCTACGACCCCAATACCGGGGGCAACCGGTCGTCTTCCAACCACTATGTGCTGCACGAACCGGAAATGGCGCGCCTGCGCGGCATCGCCGAGGGGCACCTGAACAACTTCCGGCAACAGATTCTCGCCACCGACAACGAGCTCTACATCACCCAGTCCTGGACCAACCGCAACGCGCGCGGCAGCCACCATCACGCGCACTACCACTTGAACAGCATCGCCAGCGGCGTGATGTACTTCACCTACGGCGGCGAGGTGCCGCCCATCGTGTTCAAGTCGGACCGCCGCCCGCAAATCGCGCCGCGCCAGACCGCCGGCAACATCTTCAATTCCGACACCTTCTCGTTCCGCCCGCAGGGGCCGGTGATGCTGATCTTCCCGTCCTACATCGACCATTCGGTGGTGGCCAACCCCAACGACGAGGAGCGCATCAGCCTCGCGTTCAACACCTTCCTGCGCGGGGATCTGGGCGTGGAGGAACGCTTGAACCGCCTGACGCTATAACGAAAATCATGCGAAATCAGGACGCGGGCAACGGTGATTCCGGTGCTCCGTGGCCTACTCGAAATTCAACGCGGCAAACCCAGGTGCAAGCTCAAGGCTGATTCGACCTTGAGCATATCGGCGCGTTTGAGGCGTCCGAGCGGGCCTTTCAAGCGCGCCTTGTCCGCGGCCATGATCTGGTCCGACATGCTCTTGGACGCGTTGCCGCCCACCTTGACCGCCGCTTCGTCTGGGTATTTTTGGCTTATGTCCTTTCGTTCATGAGGATTTTTTTAGGGCATGGGCACTTGAACCTAAAAACCACACGATCTTAAGGATTTGTTGTCAATAATGCCGAATCTTCTTAAAATCCTCTTGATCGTGAGGATTTTTCATGCATATACCGATTGAAAGCGCATCAGCCCTCGGCAAGGTGGTACGCGCGAGCCGAAGGGCTCAGAAGATCCGGCAGGATGATGCTGCCGGCAGCATCGGCGTCAGCGAAAACTTCCTCGGCAAGATCGAGCGCGGCAACAACTCCGTGCAGTGGGGAAAGCTCTTTCAAGTCCTCGAAGGCCTCGGCGTCCGGGTCATCGTGGATGTACCCGATAGCGTGGCCACTTATCTGACCGCCCCGTCAAGCGGCCCGGGCGAACCATGAACAGTCGATCCCTGCGGGCGTCCATCAATCAGATCGAGATCGGCACTTTGCTGGAAATTGGAGGGCTCTGGAGTTTCCAATACACCGATGCCTGGCTACGCGATCCTCGGCGCTTCGCCCTTAGCCCGCATCTCCCACTGGCGGCGGCGGCCTTGCTGGACGGCGCAAGCCAGCGCCCCGTGCAGTGGTACTTTGACAATTTGCTGCCGGAAGAAGGACAGCGTACTTTGCTGGCCGGAGACGCCGCCCTCGACGCGACAGACGCCTTCGGCTTGCTGGCCTGGTATGGCGCCGAGTCGGCAGGCGCGTTGACCTTGCTGCCGCCGCATGCTGGACATCAGGCCGCCGAGCCACTGCGACGGTTACCGGAGGATGCCCTGGAGGCACGTATACGCCAGCTACCCAGGGCGCCACTGACGCATGCGGCCATCAAGCGCATGTCCCTGGCGGGCGCCCAGCATAAGCTGGCGGTCGTCCTCCAGGATGGCGTGCTGTTCGAACCCGCAGGGGCCACTCCCTCGACCCATATTCTGAAGCCCGACCATCCGGATGCGGACTACCCCCATTCGGTCATCAACGAGTGGTTTGTGATGCGCCTGGCCAGGCGGCTGGGGCTCGATGTCCCGGAGGTTTATCGCCGCTACGTGCCCTCACCGGTGTATCTCGTAGATCGCTTTGATCGTGTTTCCGGTGCCCAGGGCTGGCAACGCCGGCATGTGATCGATGCCTGCCAATTACTGGGACTGGACCGCAGCTTCAAATACAGCCAAGGCAGCCTGGATAGTCTGGCAGCACTGGCCGATGCCTGCCGCAGCCCGGCAGTCGCTCGCGCCCGGCTCTTTGTCTGGCTGATGTTCAATGTGCTCGTCGGCAATAGCGATGCGCACCTGAAAAATCTCAGCTTCCTGGTGTCCCATGAGGGTATTCAGTTGGCGCCGTTCTATGACCTGTTGAGCGTTGCCGCTTATGACACGCCCGCCTTCGATAAACGTGGCTGGCCAGCCCGAACTCAACTCGCGTGGCCGATTTTTGGCGCACGCCGATTTGCGGACATCGACCGGGGATTGCTGCTCGAGGCGGGCGCGGCGATGAATCTGGCAAGGAATACGGCGATGCGCCTGTTGGAAAACCTGCGCAGCCGCATCACGAAAGAGGGCGAGGCGCTTTACGCAGAGGTCGAGACTGAAAATGCACGCATCACCCGTGAACGCCCGACTCTTTCAGCAACCATGGCCGGGGAGTCCCGTTGCCTCAGGGCAATACTGCACAACGTCATCAAGGAGATGACGAACCGGACCGCCTGAACCGCCTGAAGCTCTGGCGGAACACCCGCGATGTACTGCAGGGCCCGGAAACTACGGCTTCGCGATGACGGCCGGAAAGTCCGGGATGATGCGGGAGTGCGGATGCTCGCCGGACACATCGTGAAACGACATCGCGCCGGTTTCCGCCAGTATCCATACCTCGTGCGCGCCGCTTGCCAGATAAATGGCGGTCTTTTCAGCCATCTCATCCACCGAGTTCGAAGGCGACATCACTTTGATGCAAATCGTGGGCGCCACCATCAGGAGATTGTGATTGGACCTGGCATTCCAGGCATCAGGCGAAACCCAGGCCACATCCGGAACGCGAATTCCGCGTTCGGTAAGGACGGCACTTTCCGTCATCACCTTGCCGCCCAACCCGGCAGCCTCGACCGCGTTGCGAAGAAGATAAGCGACCTCGGCCTGCCAGACGCTATGCGGCGTACTGGTCGGACTCATCAGCAGTTGACCCCGTTCGTTGGTTTCAACCTTGTATGGAAGGTTGGCGATCGACGGATCTTCGCAAAGCGCATCCCAGAGCGCCATCATCGCTTCCGGCGTGGGGCTAAACACTGCCAGCGGCAGGCGGGATCCCATGGCTTGACCCTACTCAACACGTCAAGAGAAGGATAATACGATCTTTTCCGGCCCTGGCCAAAGCTTCCGGATACGCTTGTGCGTTGGAAGAAACAAGCAACGTCACCCCTGGTTGTGGCGAACCGCCCATCAGGAGATGGTCAACGCGGCAAACCCAGGTGCAAGCTCAAGGCTGATTCGACCTTGAGCATATCGGCGCGTTTGAGGCGTCCGAGCGGGCCTTTCAATCGCGCCTTGTCCGCCGCCATGATCTGGTCCGACATGACCTTGGATGCAACGCCATCAACCTCGACCACGGCTTCGCCAGGGTATACGCGCTCGGTGTTTGAAGTCAGCGGCACCACCACCACCCGCTTCAAATTCGCATTTGCAGCGTCATTGCTGACGATCACAGCAGGACGGGTCTTGCGTATCTCGCTGCCAATCGCTGGCTCGAAAGCGACCCACCATACCTCACCGCGCTTCATCGGCTGAATCCTGGGCGAGCGCCTCCAGCCATTCTCGTGCCGCGATTTCGCGCGACTCGTCGGCAGCCATGGCTTGATAACCAGCGGCCAAATCAGCGCCCGTCACATGCGGACGAACCAGATCTTCGATGAATTTGCTGATCTTGCCTCGCCCAACGAGCCGCGCAAGGCCGTCGTAGACCGCCTCATCCAAAGATATCGTGAGTTTTTTTTGCATCGCTATGACTATTTGGATCAAGATACGTCTTACATAATACCACTGCGAAAACTCAGGCTCGGACTCCCGTACCCTTAACCGTAAAAAAAACGGGCTCCCGAAGGAGCCCGTTTGATCGGACTAGCTGGTGTAAACCAGATTAGAACGCGTGACGCAAGGTCAGACCGTAGTACTTGGGATC
>CANGUJ010000247.1 GCA_947456845.1 Burkholderiales bacterium
TCGGGCCGGTACAGGCCGCGCAGCAGCTGCACGGTGCGTCCGGAATCGTCGCGCACCAGGCGGTTGACCGCCAGGAGGGCCGTGCCATAGCCGACATCGAGCAGGGGCGCCACCACGGTATCGGCAAGCTGCGCGCTGATGGTCTGGTCGGCATGCGCTACCGATACGCCGGCGCGCTCGAGCAGCTTGAGCATGGGCGTCTCGGAAAGCTGGCGGCGGCTGAACGAGGCCACCGCTTCCGGCACCCAGGTGGTCATCAGCGCCAGCGGCGCGCCGTCGAGCGAGCGCACCCGCACCGCCTTCTGCACCGGCGCGCCGGCGGCGATGCCCATGGCCTCGGCCACCTCGGGCGGGGCCGGCAGCGATTCCAGCGAAATGATGCGCACGCGGGTCTTGAGGCCCATGGCGATGATGTTGTCGAGCAGGCCCGAGACCGTGCCGTGCACCGGGGCGCTGCGCGCCGGTGCGCTGGGGAACGACCCGCGGCCGCGGGTGCGCACGATCAGCCCTTCGCGCTTGAGCTCGTCGAGCGCGCGGCGCATGGTGACCCGCGAGACGCCGAAATCGGCCGCCAGCTCGAGCTCGCCCGGCAGCGGCCGCCCGGCCGGGTAGGTGCCGGAAAGCAGGCGCTCGCGCAAGATGGTGTAGACGCGATGGTAAAGCGCCACCGCGCCCCCGCCCGGGGCCAGGCGCGCGTTTTGCGCGAGCGGGAGATCGACGATGGCAGTCATGGGCCGCAATCTACAAAATGTCTTAATGTATTGTCAACAAGACATTTGCGCCTGCTTGCGTTTGCGATTTGTGTGCGCGTCCCAGCCCTGACGAAATCGCCGAAACAGTGAGATTAATTCTCGGCGCGCTTTGTCCGGATGGCCACCCGGATCCAGTCAACGCAACGCCGATTGCCAGCGCGCCCCGGATTTGTCGCCTTCGTGCTTCGAGCATGGTGTCGCCTTCCCCTGGGAATCGTGCAATTACACTACCAACCTTGCCGCAAGGCGCCATGATTGTCAGACTGGAGGACGGATTGCCGAATGATGCCGTGATTGTCGATGCCGTGCGCACCCCGATGGGACGCGGCAAGCCGGGCGGCAGCCTGTCCGAGCTGCATGCCACCGATGTGTTGAAGCCGGTGCTCGAGGCGTTGATTGCGCGCAACCGGCTCGACCCCGGCATGATCGAAGACGTGATCGCCGGCTGCGTGTCGCAGGCGGGCGAGCAGTCGGCAGGGGTCGGCCGGTTCGCCTGGTTGTCGGCGGGCTTCCCCGACCATGTGCCCTCGACCACCATCGACCGCAAGTGCGGTTCCTCGCAGCAGGCGGTGCATTTCGCCGCGCAGGGGGTGATGGCGGGCGCCTGCGAGATCGTCATCGCCTGCGGCGTGGAGTCGATGAGCCGGGTGCCGATGGGCTCGGCGCGCATCGGCCAGAACCCGTTCTCGCCCGGCGTGCTTGCGCGCTATGCGCCGGGCATGATCGGCCAGGGCGTCTCGGCCGAACTGGTGGCCGACAAATGGAAAGTGTCGCGCGACGAACTCGACGCCTATTCCGCGCAGTCGCACCGACGCGCTGCCGCGGCGCGTTCGGCGGGCGCCTTTGCCGGCGAGATCATTCCGGTGACCACGCCCGCCGGCACCGTGACCGAGGACGAGACCATCCGCGCGCAGACCACGCCGGAGAGCCTGGCGCAGCTGAAGGTGGCCTTCGCCAGTGACGAGATGAAGGCCCGCTACCCGCACATCGACTGGCGCATCACGGCCGGCAATTCCTCACAGATCACCGATGGCGCCGCAGGGCTTTTGATCATGAGTGAACGCATGGCCGCCAAACTGGGCCTGAAACCGCGCGCGCGCTTTGTCGGCTTCGATGTCATCGGCGACGATCCGCTGATGATGCTGACCGCGCCCATCCCCGCCACCCGCCGCGTGCTGGACAAGGCCGGCATGCAGGCCGATGTCATCGATCATTTCGAGGTCAATGAAGCCTTCGCCTCGGTGCCGCTGGCCTGGCAGCGCGAGTTCCATGTCGATCCGGCGCGCCTCAACCCGCTGGGTGGTGCCATCGCGCTGGGACATCCGCTCGGCGCGTCCGGCGCACGCCTCATGACCACCATGTTGAATGCGCTGGAGAAGAGCGGCGGCCGCTACGGTCTGCAGACCATGTGCGAGGCGGGCGGCATGGCCAATGCGACCATCATCGAGCGCCTCTGACGCTGCGCGGCGTCCCGCGCCCGTGACCATGCCTGCGGTGGATGCGGTGCGGCGCCCGGCGCGCATCCTGCCCGTCGTCGTTGTCGCCCAGTTCGCCGGGTCGTCGGCATGGTTTGCCGGCAATGCGGTGCTGGTCGACCTCGAATCCGCCTGGCGCCTGGCCCCGGGGGCGGTCGGCGAGGTGACCGCCGCGGTGCAACTGGGTTTCATCATCGGGACGCTGGTTTTCGCGGTGCTGGCGATCGCCGACCGCGTGTCGCCACGCGTTGTGTTCCTCGCCTGCGCATGTGCCTGCGCCGCGGCCAACGCCGCGATCCTGGTGGCCCCGCCAGGCATGACGACGCTGCTCGCATGCCGCTTTGCGACCGGTTTTTTCCTTGCCGGCATCTATCCGGTGGGCATGAAGATCGCCTCGGGCTGGTTCCAGGGCGGCCTCGGCAGGGCGCTGGGCTACCTGGTGGGCGCTCTGATTCTCGGTACCGCCTTCCCGCACCTCCTGAAGGCACTCGGCCAGCAATGGCCCTGGCAGGCCGTCATCGCCGGCGTATCGGCCGCGTGCCTGGCGGGCGGGCTTCTGATGTTTCTGTGCGTACCGGACGGGCCTTACCTCGCGCGCGGCGCACGCTTCGATCCGGGTGCGCTGGCCCGGGTGTTCACGATCCGCCGGTTTCGCGCCTCCGCCTGCGGCTACTTCGGCCACATGTGGGAGCTCTATGCCTTTCTCGCCTTCGCGCCTCTGGCGATTGTGCAGCACGTCGCGCCGGATGAAGTCCCGTTCAGGAGTTTCTGCGTCATCGGTGGTGGTGCGCTGGGCTGCGTGCTGGGCGGGCTGCTGTCATCGCGCTTCGGCAGCGCCCGCGTGGCCTCGGCGCAACTGGCCGCTTCCGGGTTGTGCTGCCTGGTGTCACCGGGGTTGCTGGTCGCGCCGGCGCCGCTGGCGCTTGGGTTTCTGGTGTTCTGGGGCGTGGTGGTCTCCGGCGACTCGCCGCAGTTCTCGGCGCTCAATGCCGCCAACGCGCCGCGCGAATGGGTGGGCTCGGCGCTGACGATCGTCAATTGCATCGGTTTCGCGATCACCATCGTGAGCCTGCAACTGCTCGGCATGCTGGTGACCGCGTTGCCGGTGCACTGGCTGTTCGTCTGCCTGGCGCCCGGTCCGGTGCTGGGGTTGCTGGCGATGCGGCCGCTGATCAGACAAGCCTGATCCTGGTGGACGAGTTATCAAAAAATTGAGATAATCGGGAGGTGAAAAAGCTTGCTTTTCTCGGGTCGAGTCTCGATGATTTGGCGGGTTTTCCGACCGAAGCCAGGCGCGCCTCTGGATTCGAGCTTTGGCAAGTACAAAGCGGCCTGATGCCCTCGGATTTCAAGCCTCTGCTTGGGGTTGGGCCAGGTGCTTATGAGATCCGGATTCACGTACTGGGTGAATGGCGGGTGATCTACGTCGCGAAGTTCGCATCAAGCGTCTATGTACTGCACGCGTTTTGGAAGAAGACGCAGAAGACCCGTAAAGAGGACATCGACATCGCGCGGCGCAGGTATCAGGACATCAAGGAAAAGCCATGACCAGAAAAATCACCCGTTCTTCCGGCAACGTTTTTGTCGATCTCGGTTTTCCACCGGAAGAAGCAACCGTGCTGGCCATGCGTGCGGAGTTGATGGCGAGCTTGCGTTCGCTCATCTCAGAGCGGGGCTGGACGCAACAAGAGGCGGCGCGGCAACTTGAGATCGGTCAGTCGCGCGTCTCCGACCTGGTGCGTGGCAAGTGGGAGAAATTCAGTCTCGATATGCTGCTTGTGCTGGCTACCCGCGCAGGTCAACGCGCGACTCTGGTTCTCGAACCGGCGGCCAGTTAGTTCACCGTTGCGCCTGAATCCTTGACCACCTTGGCCCAGCGAACGATCTCGGCCTTTATGAAGGTGTCGAGCTCTGCCGGGGTGGAGCCGACGATGTTGTAGCCAGCCGCCTCGATGCGCTGCCTGGCCTCCGGCGCGTTCATGGCCTTGATGACCTCGGCGTTGAGTTTCTGCACGATGGGTGCAGGTGTGCCGGCGGCGGCCAGGATCGCGTACCAGACCGAAACGTCGAAGTCCTTCAGCACCGTCTCGTGAATGGTCGGCACGTCGGGCAGGACGCTGGAACGATTCAGGGTGGAGACGGCGAGCGCACGGAACTTGCCGGCCTGAATCTGCGGCAGGGAGGAGGAGAGCGAATCGAACATCAGGTCCACCTCGCGGCCGAGCAGGCCGACGATGGCCGGGCCACTGCCCTTGTAGGGCACATGGGTGAGTTTCGCGCCGACCACGGAACCGAAGTACTCCACCGAAAGATGGCTGGTATTGCCGGGCCCGGCCGAGGCGTAGTTGAGCTTGCCCGGGCTGGCGCGCATCGCGGCCACCAGCTCGGCCATGGTCCGGTAGGGCGAGGCGGCATTGACCACCACCACCAGGGGCAGGGTGGCGGCCAGCGTGATGGAGGCGAAATCCTTCACCGTGTCGTACGGCAGTTTCTTCATCAGCGAGGCGTTGACGGCGTGCGCCGTGAGCATCATCACGATGCTGTAGCCGTCCGGCGCCGACTTGGCGATCATGTCCGCGCCGATGGTGGTGCCGCCGCCGGGCTTGAATTCGATGAACACGTTCTGGCCCAGGCTCTTGCTCATTTCGGCGGCGATCGGCCGGGCGAGAATTTCCGAACTGCCGCCCGGCGCGTAGGGCATGACGAAGCGGATCGGCTTGGCTGGGTAGCCGCCCTGCGCGAGGGCGCGCGGCCATGGCAGTGCGGCGGCTGCACCGGCAGCGAGCAAGCGGCGTCGTTCGTTCATGCGGTTCTCCTCGGATCGTTCACGCCGCCATCGCGCCGGCCGCGGCCAGCGCCTCGCGGCATTCGCGCACGATGCGCTCGATCAGTTCGGCGCACGTCGGGATGTCGTCGATCAGGCCGATCACCATGCCGGCGGACACGATGCCGTTGTCGACCTCGCCGGTTCGCATGGCGTTCCGGCCGCGCGCGCCGGCCACCAGATGGCGGATGTCCTCGAAGGCGGCGCCCGCTTTCTCCATCGCCACCACCTCGTCGGAGACGGCGTTCTTGAACACCCTGGAGGTGTTCTTCATGGTGCGCAGGATCAGGTTGGTATCGCGCTCGCCGGCGCCGACCAGGCGTGCCTTGACCGCGGCGTGGACGGGCGCCTCCCGGGTGAGCATGAAGCGGGTGCCCATGTTGATGCCCTCCGCCCCCATGGCCAGGCAGGCCGCCATCTGGCGGCCGTCGGCGATGCCGCCGGAGGCCACCACCGGGATCCTGCAGGCGCGCACCGCGGCGGGAATCAGGATCAGGTTGGTGACATCGTCCTAACCGGGATGGCCGGCGCATTCGAAGCCGTCGATGGAGATGATGTCCACGCCGTGGCGCTCGGCCGAGAGCGCGTGGCGCACCGAGGTGCACTTGTGGATCACGGTGATGCCGTGCGCCTTGAACCGGGGCGCGAAGTCGCGCGGGTTGTTGCCGGCGGTCTCGACGATCTTCACGCCCGCTTCGATGATGGCCGAGGCGTACTCCGCATAGGGCGGCGGATTGATGGAGGGCAGGATGGTGAGGTTCACGCCGAAGGGCCGGTCGGTCATCTGCCGGCAGCGCGCGATCTCCCGCGCCAGGTCTTCCGGCGTGGGCTGGGTGAGCGCGGTGAGGATGCCCAGGCCGCCGGCGTTCGAGACGGCCGAGGCGAGTTCGGCGAAGCCGACCCATTGCATGCCGCCCTGGATGATCGGGTAGCGGGTCCCCAGCAGGGCGGTGACGCGGTTTTTCATGTGCGGGTCCGGTTCAATCGAATTTGATGCCGGCGTCCTTGATCACCTTGGCCCAGCGGGTGCGCTCGGCGGCGATGACGGCGCCCAGCGCCTGCGGCGTGCCGGACCTCCGTACCCTGGCCGGCCAGCAGGGTCGCGAGGGAATTCTTCATCGGGGGTCTCCGTTCAGATGATCTTGCTGGCGCGGCCCGCCCAATAGCGGTCGCGCAGCAGGCGCTTGTAGAGCTTGCCGGTGGGATGGCGCGGCAGTTCGGCCTCGAAATCCACCGA
>CANGUJ010000248.1 GCA_947456845.1 Burkholderiales bacterium
CCGCGTGGTCGCGTGGAAGCGAAAGCCGGTCGGGTCGCGGCGCGGCGCCGGCGTGCCGTCGGACAGCACGGCGGGCCCCGCGTACCAGAAACCGATCTCCAGATCGTTGGCCTGGAACTCGGTGCGGTTGATCTCCATCACATGGGTCAGGCGCACGCGCCGGGCTTCGCCTTCGTCGTCGTCGGCGAGCAGGGCCCGGAAATTGGCCAGGCTCTCGGCGGGATTGCCGGGAATGATGCCCATCGCCGGCCCGGTGAGCTGCGCGTTCGAGAAGGCGAACAGGGCCCAGCGCACATTGCGTTCGGCCACCGGCCGGCGCTCGGTCTCGTAGGTGTCGAGCAGGCGGTCGGTGGCATGGCCCTTGAGCACCATGGCCAGTTTCCAGGCGAGATTGTGCGCATCCTGGATGCCGGAGTTGAGTCCCAGCCCGGTGGCCGGCGGATGGCGGTGCGCGGCGTCGCCGGCCAGGAACACGCGGCCGAAGCGGTAGCGCTCGGCCAGCAGCCCCTGCACGGTCCAGGGCGCGTGGCCCAGCAGCTCCACCGCCAGGTCCGGAATGCGCAGCAGTTCGCGGATGCGCGCGATCAGCGTCGCGTCGTCGAATTTCTCCGGATCGCCCGCGCGCACGGAACTGTGCAGCAGCCATTCGCGGCAGGTGCGATCCCATGGCGGGCCGATCTTGCCCAGGGCGCCGCTGCCCCAGAAGGCGGTGTCGCCCTCCGGATTGACGAACACGGTCGTGGAGAGCTGGTCGTCGTCGAAATAGGCGGACAGGTCGGCGCGGAAGTAGACGGTGATCATCTCCTTCAATACCGCCGAGCCCTGCATGCGCGAGCCGACGATCGGCCCGACGGTGCGGCCGGCGTCGGCCGCCACCAGGTAGCGGGCGCGCACCAGGGTCTTCTCGCCGCTGGCGCGGTCGCCGATGACGGCGCGTACCTCGCCGGCGTCCTGGGTGAGCTCGAGCAATTCGGTGTTGAACAGCATGCGCCCGACGTTCATCTTCTCGCCGCGGCCGCGCAGGAAGGGCTCGAGGCGCACCTGCGGGTACATCAGGAACTTGCCGAACGGGCTGCCGGCCTCGTACTCCTGGTGCAGGCTGCCGCCGCCGAAGGACTCCATTTCAAACAGGGTCCTGCGGTCGATCGGGCCGTCGCCGCCCAGGCTGGTGCACCAACGGATCTTCGACACATAGCCGCCGGGCATGGCACCCTCGCGCAGCTCGTCCTCCAGGCCGTACTGGCGCATCACTTCCAGGGTGCGGCGATTGAGCGCGCGCGCCTTGGGCATCGGCGAAGGCCTGACGTGACGCTCGACCATCAGGCTCTCGACCCCCAGGCTGGAAAGGAAGATGAAGGTCGACAGGCCGCAGCCGCCGCCGCCGACGATCAGGATCGGCACCTGTATTTCTCGCATGTTCTCCGGTTCTCCGCGAAGCGCTTTGTCGTGCGTGCCGGGCTTCTTGCGCCCGCCTCAAAAGTATACGGCGCGGGCTACGCAGCGTCTGCCTCGGCGAGGATCTGCCGCACCGCCGCCGCGCTCCAGTCGCCCGCGCCCAGGCCGAGGAATTCGGCGGTCACCGCGATCTGGTGCTCCATCATCTCCACGCCGCGCTGCACATGGCAACCAAGCGCCTGCGCGGCCTCCAGGAGGGGCGTCAGGACGTTCACGTTGACGACGTCGCCGACGATGGCTTCGCGGGCGACGCCGGTCAGGTCGATCGGCAGCGGGTCACCGGCGCGCATGCCCAGCGGGCTGGCATTGACGATCAGGTCGTAGCCGGCGCCGCGCGCGGCCGCCACGGCAGACCGTACGCCGTAATCATTGATGCGCCGCGACAGGTCGTTTGCGCGTGCCGCCCACGGGTCGAACACGTCCACCAACGCCGCGCCCGCCATCGCAATGGCGAACGCGATGGCCGTGCCCACGCCGCCGGCACCCACCACCAGCGCACGCAGGCCCGCGACGCCGCGCCCCGACGCCTCTAGCGCACGCACGAACCCGACACCATCATGGATGTCGCCGACCCAGCGCCCGTCCTCGCCCATGCGCACCAGGTTGGCCGAGCCGGCCAGGCGCGCGCGCTCGGTCAGCTCATCGACGTAGCGCGCCGTCGCCGGCTTGTGCGGGATCGTGACAATCAGCCCCATCATGTTGCGCACGGTGCGCAGGCCGTCGAAATGGCGTTCGAGATCGGCGGGCGTCACATGCATGGGAATGCATACCGCGTTCATGCCGTTGCGCCGGAACAGGCCGCACCAGGCGACCGGCGAGCGCACCTGGGCGACCGGGTCGCCGACGATGCCCAACAGGCGCGTCGCGCCGTCGATGATGCGTGTGCTCATGCCATGCCCCGCAGCCGCGTTTGCGAGGTTCCAGACCCGGTGGTTGCATTCATGGCTTCGATCACCGGTTCCATGGCGCGTCGCACAACTCGGCCAGGTGTTCGAGCCTGTGCACGCGTTGGGCGAGGTCGGCAGGAAGTTCGCGCGGCGCATGCACCGCATAGACCGTCATGCCTGCCGCCACGCCGGCAGCGATGCCGGTGATGCTGTCCTCCACCACCGCGCAACGCGCCGGCGCCACGCCCATGGCGCGCGCCGCATGGAGAAACAGTCCGGGGTCGGGCTTGAACGAGCCCACCTCGTAGGCGCTGAAGATGCGGCCTTCGAAATAGGGCATCAACCCGGTGAGCCCGAGCGTCAGGTCCATCTTCGCGCGCGGGCCGTTGGAGGCGATGCAATAGGGGCGCCTCATGCCGGTGATGGTTTCGACGGCGCCCGGAATGAGGTCCAGCCGCTCGCGGAAGGCTTGCGCCATGGCCGCGCGCAAGGTCGCCTCGTACCCTTCGGGCAAGGGCCGCCCGAGCCGCTGCGCCAGCCCCGCCAGGGTGCGGGACATCGCCTGCCCCTTGAGATCGAGCATGTCCTCGCCGGGGGCGAAGCGGATGCCTAGCTTCCGGGCCTCTTCCAGGATGGCGCCGAACCCCACGGTCTCGCTGTCGATCAGCGTGCCGTCGCAGTCGAAGATCACGGCGTCGATCGAAAGCGTCATGTGCGAATCGTACGCGATCCGCCCTGCGGTCGGCACCGGTGCATCCAGGAAGGCTTGCCCCTTCACGCGGACCGGGACGTTGTGCCATTTGGTCGAGTTCCCGGACCGGGGAACGGCCATACGCCCACCCGATCCGGAGCGGGGTTCGCGCACCGCCTCAACGCGGCAACCCCAGCCCGCGCTGCGCGATCAGGCTTCGCTGGATCTCGTTGGTGCCGATGCTGATCACCCACATCAGCGAATGCCGCAGGTTCTGCTCGAAGCGGCCGCTCTGGATGGCGCCGGGGGCGCCTTGCGAGAGCGTGGCGGCCTGTCCGAGGATTTCCAGCGCGCCCTCGCCGAAGCGCTCCATCAGCTCGCCGGAGAACACCTTGCTGATCGCGCCCATCTCTGGCGGGGTGGCGCCGCTGCCGGCAAGATCCGCGCAATGCATCATCAGTTGGCGCCCCACCTCGATGTCGGCGGCGAACTGCGCAACACGATCGCGGACCAGCGCGTCCTCATGCAAGGGCCGGCCGGCGCGTTCGCTGCCGCGTATCAGTCGGCACAATTGCCCGAAGGCATGCGCCACCTTGAGCACGATGCCGCCGCCCACCAGGCCGCGCTCGGTGGCGAGCGCGCTGGTGAGCACCTTCCAGCCGCCGTCGACCTCGCCGATCAAGGCGTCGGCCGGCACGCGCACGTTGTCGTAGAAGATGTTGGAAAAGCTGCCGTCGTACATGGTGGCGGCCGGTTTCACCTGGATGCCGGGCGACTCCATCGGCACGATGAACATGCTGATGCCGGCATGCGGGGGACTGGCCGCACGGTTGGTGCGCGCGGCAAGGAACATGTACCTGCCCCACCAGGTGGTGGTCCAGATCTTCTGCCCGTTGATCACCCAGCCATCGCCCTCGCGCACCGCGGAGGTCTTGAGAGAAGCCAGGTCGGAGCCGGCGTCCGGCTCGCTGTAGCCCATGCCGTGCATGGCCTCGCCCGCGAGAATCTCGGGCAGGTATTTCGCCTGTTGCGTCGGGGTACCGAACAGCATGAGCGCGGTGGCCTGGACGGAGGCACCGATGCGTGGCGCCTCCGCCCGCTCCATTTCTTCCATGAACGCGATCTGCTCGATGGGCGTGCGTGCCTGGCCGCCGTGCTTGCGCGGCCACATCAGCCCGATCCAGCCGGTCTTGCCGATGTCGCGCGCGAAGTCCGGGTCGAATTCGCGGTCATGGAACTCGCGCGCGTCGAACGCGGCCTTGCGTTCGCCCGACCAGTGGGTGGCAAGCCAGGTCGCCACCTCGTCGCGCAAGGCGTTGCCGGCTTCACCCAGGTCATGGCGCGGCAGGTCCCGGCCTTCATCGAAGAAATGCGCTGCCAGTTCCTCGCGCGCGCGATGCACGCCGCCCATGGTGAGCGTGTCCAGGTGGACCCGGCGAAAATGGCGCGGTGCCTCGTGTTCTTCCGCGTAACCGATGGCGCCGAAGGCGTGATGGGTTTCCAGTGAAACGCCGCGCAGTGCGGGGCCACCGAAGGCGACGGCGGCGGAGGCGAAGTAACGCCAGTCTCCCGAGCGGCGATCGTATAGCGCCAAGGCGTTTTGCACCGTCAGGCGCACGCCTTCGAGGCCGATCAGGCAGTTGACGAGCTTGTGCTGCACCGCCTGGAAGCTGCCGATCGGCTTGCCGAACTGATGGCGCTCCTTGGCGTACTCCACCGCCATCTCGAAGGCTCGCCGGGCCGCGCCGTGGGCGCGGGCCATCAGGCACAGGCGCCGCAACCGATGCAAGTCGTGCCCGGCTATCCGTGCGAGCGGCAAGGACACCGCTTGAGCGTCGGCGAATTGCAACTCCGCCTGGCCGGCCATGCCCATGGCGCGCGCCGGCAGCGCCGTGCAGGCGGGGGCGGCGCACGCCACCAGCGCAAGCGCATCGCCTTCAGGAAGCAAGACCAGCACGTGCGTCGCGGCGCTGCCGGCGTCGGCAAAGCGCAGCGTGCCATTGGCGGCGGCGCCGTGTACCGCGATCACACCAGCATTCGGGTCGCCGTCAGCGGCGCCGAAGCTCCACACCGGCATGGCCTTGCCGGCATGCAGCGCGGCGATGAAGTTTCTTGCCGAACCGGTTGCCGCCGTGCCAAGCGCCAGGTTGGCCAGCACCGCATCGGCCAGCGGCGCCGGGCAGGCGGCCCGCCCGAGTTCTTCCATGACCACCAGCACTTCGGCCATGCCGCCCAGTTCGGCGTCGCTGCCCAGTGCGGTGAGCCCCTGCCCGGCAAGCCCGCGCCAGATGGCGCCCAGCGCATCCGCATTGGCATGGTCGGCCACCGCGCGGGTGGGTGGCCAGTGCTGCGCCAGAAAGCCGCGCACCGAATCGCGCAGGAGTTCGCGCTCCTCGCGCCCGGATTGGGAAGCCGGGTTCACGGTGTGCAAAGCCCGCTTGTCGCCTCAGTCGGCACGGATGTTGTTGTCGCGGATGACCGGCGACCAGCGCGCCACGTCCTCGGCGATCATCTCGCCCACGCGACGCGGGCTGGCGGTTTTCGCCAGGACACCGAATCCGGAAAAGCGCTTCTGCATGTCCGGCGCCTCCAGCGCGCGGCTGATCGCCTCGTTGAGCTTGCCAGCCACCTCCGCCGGCGTGTTGGCCGCGGCAATGAAGCCGAACCAGGTTTCCGCCGCATAGCCCGGCAGGGCTGACGCCAAGGGCGGAGCGCCCGGCGCCAGCGGCGAGGGCTCGGGCGAGGTCACGCCGAGGAGCTTCAGCTTGCCGTTGGCGATGAAACCATTCATCGCCGCCGATGCGGTGGTGATGAGCATCTTCACCTCGCCGGCCACCACCGCGTTGGTGGTCGGCGCCTGGCCCTTGTAGGGTACGTGACTCATCTTCAGGCCCGCGGTGCGCGCGAACAGTTCACTCGCCAGATGGCCGAACGAGCCCACACCCGCCGAGGCAAACTCGACCGGCGCGGATTGCTGCTTCGCGTACTCGATGAAGCCGCGAATGTCATTGGCCGGCACCGCCGCGTTGACCACCATCAGCAGCGGCGCGGTCGACACCAGCGCGATCGGCGAGAAATCCTTGACGCCATCGAAGCCCGCATCCTTCACCACATAGGGCGTGACGGCGACGATCCCGCTGTTGATGAACAGCAGGGTATGGCCGTCCGGCGCCGAGCGCGCCACTTCGCGCGCGGCGATGATGCCGGAGG
>CANGUJ010000249.1 GCA_947456845.1 Burkholderiales bacterium
GCGTGGTGAAGAGGTTGGAAAGCGTGATGATGATCTTGTGCGGATCCCCCTTGGCCGCCTTGACCTCGAGGAAGCCCTCGGCACCGGCGCCGCCGCCCTTGTTGACCACAATCAGCGGCTGTTTCATCAGGTTGCCCTTGGCCACGACACCCTGAATAAAGCGCGCCATCTGGTCGGCACCGCCACCGGTACCGGCCGGCACGACGAATTCGACCGATTTGGTCGGCTCCCATGAAGCGAACGAAACAGTTGAAGCAGTCACGGCAAAGCATGCAGCCATGACCCGGAACAGTCTGGAAACATTCATTGCGACTCTCCTTTGGTAACCCGCGAAAAAACAGCCGCGGATTGTATTGTTTTTTTTGCTGCGCGAACTATGCGGGCATTTAATTCCGCGACATGCCGAATCGCCGGATCTACGCTCGGAAACCCGGCATGTTCCGCCCGGCGATGCCCTCCCCGAACGGGGCGTGCGGCGAGGACGTCAGAACAGGCCCACGACCTTGCCGCTGTCATCGAGATCGATGACCTCCGCCGAGGGCACCTTCGGCAACCCAGGCATGGTCATCACGTCACCGCACACCATCACGATGAACTCCGCGCCGGCGGCAAGACGCACTTCGCGGATATTCAGGATGTGGCCGCTGGGTGCGCCGCGCAACTGGGCGTCGGTCGAGAACGAGTACTGCGTCTTGGCCACGCAGATCGGGTAGTGGCCGTAGCCGTCTTCCTGGAGTTTCTTGATCTGGTTGCGGATCTTGTTGTCGGCGGTGATGTCGGCGGCCCCGTAGATCTTGGAGGTGATCTTCTTCATCTTCTCCCACAGCGGGTCGTTGTCTTCATACACGAAGGAGAAACTGTTCGGTGCATCGCACAGCTTGACGACCTCGCGCGCGACGTCGGCCGCGCCCTTGCCGCCGTCGGCCCAGTGCCTGGCGAGCACCACCGGCACGCCCAGGATGGAGAGCTTGTCGCGCAGCAGCGCGTGTTCGGCTTCCGTATCGTGGATGAAATGATTGATCGAGACTACGCAGGGCATGCCGTAGTTCTTGGTGACGTTGTGCACATGGCGCTCGAGGTTGGCAATGCCTTTCTCCAGTGCGGCGAGATTCTCGGTATTGATGACCTTGAGGTCTGCGCCGCCGTGGTACTTGAGCGCGCGCACTGTCGCGACGATCACCACCGCGCTCGGGCGGAGACCCGACTTGCGGCACTTGATGTCGACGAACTTCTCGGCGCCCAGGTCGGCACCGAAGCCGGCTTCGGTCACCACATAGTCGGCGAGTTTGAGCGCGGTCTGCGTCGCGATCACGGAATTGCAGCCATGGGCGATGTTGGCGAACGGACCGCCGTGGATGAAGGCCGGGTTGTTTTCCAGCGTTTGCACCAGGTTGGGCGCCAGCGCATCCTTGAGCAGCACGGTCATCGCGCCGTGGACCTTGAGGTCGCGGGCACGCACTGGTTTCTGGTCGCGCGTATAGGCGACGATGATGTTGCCGAGGCGTTCCTTCAGGTCCTTGAGGGATGTGGCCAGGCAGAAGATCGCCATCACCTCGGAGGCCACGACGATGTCGAAACCATCCTCGCGCGGATACCCGTTGGCCGTGCCCCCCAAAGCAATGGTGATGTCACGCAACGAGCGGTCGTTCATGTCGACCACGCGCTTCCACTGGATGCGGCGGATGTCGATGCCCAGTTCGTTGCCGTGGTGGATGTGGTTGTCGATCAACGCCGCGAGCAGGTTGTTCGCAAGGCCAATGGCGTTGAAGTCACCGGTGAAGTGGAGGTTGATGTCTTCCATCGGCACGACCTGCGCATAGCCGCCGCCCGCCGCGCCGCCCTTGACGCCGAACACCGGGCCCAGGGAGGGTTCGCGCAGCGCGATGATCGCCTTCTTGCCGATGTGATTGAGGGCGTCGCCCAGACCCACGGTGGTGGTGGTCTTGCCCTCGCCCGCCGGCGTCGGATTGATCGCGGTGACAAGGATCAGCTTGCCGTCGGGCCGATCCTTGAGCGTTTCGATGTATTCAAGCGAAAGTTTGGCCTTGTGATGGCCGTAGGGCACGAGATGTTCGTCGCTGATGCCGAGCTTTTCGCGCGCGACCTGTGCGATGCGTTGCATGGTTGCGGCTTGTGCGATCTCGATGTCGGATTTGGGCATTGTCGTCCTCGTTTGGGCCTGCTGTTGCTCGGTCGCACCGGATGCGGTGCAGTGAAATTTAGTGGGCGCGTCGATGCGTAACCTTGACAGATGTCAAGAGGCGGCCGGCGTCTGTGACCGCTACTTCTTGTTCGCGGCGCTCTGCGGATTGAGGTTGCCGATTCGTCCGCTCTCAGTACCAGCCTTCTCGTCGATGACGGCATTGATGAGCGTGGGCTTTCCCGAAGCGATGGCCTCCCTGAGCGCGGCGCCGAGTTCCTCAGGCGTCGTCGCGTGGCGGCCGATGCCGCCGAAGGCCTCCATCATCCGGTCGTAGCGCGCGCCCTTGACGAACACGGTCGGCGCCGCGTCGCGCCCTCCGGTCGGGTTGACGTCGGTACCCCTGTAGACCCCGTTGTTGTTGAACACCACGATGCACACCGGCAAGTCGTAGCGGCAAATGGTCTCGACTTCCATTCCCGAGAAACCGAACGCGCTGTCGCCCTCGACCGCCACGACCTGCTTGCCCATGGTGACCGCCGCACCGATGGCAAAGCCCATGCCGATGCCCATGATGCCCCAGGTACCGGAATCGAGACGCTTGCGCGGTTCCTGCATGTCGATGATGGAACGCGCGAAGTCGAGCGTGTTGGCGCCTTCGTTGACCAGATAGATGTCGGGACGCTCGCGCAGCACGTCGCGAATGGCGCGCAGCGCACTGTGGAAATTCATCGGCGAGGGGTTCTGGTCCAGCGTGGCCGCCATCTTGGCGAGGTTCTTCCCCTTACGCTCGTTGATCGCGGCGATCCAATCCGCATCGACCTGCGGAAACCCGTCATCGATGCCGGCCAGCAGCGCCGCTGCGCACGAGCCGACGTCGCCGATCAGCGGGGCGGCGATCTCGACGTTGCTGTCGATTTCAGTGGGAGCGATGTCGATCTGGACGAATCGCTTGGGATTCGGCGCTCCCCAGGTCTTGCCCTTGCCGTGGGACAGGAGCCAGTTCAGGCGCGCGCCGATGAGCATGACGACATCGGCCTCGGCAAGAACGTAGGAGCGCGCCGCCGCGGCCGATTGCGGATGATTGTCGGGCAGCAGTCCCTTGGCCATGGACATCGGCAGATAGGGAATCCCGGATTTCTCGACCAGCGCGCGGACTGCGGCGTCTGCCTGCGCATAGGCGGCGCCCTTGCCGAGCAGGATCAGCGGACGCTTGGCGGACTTGAGCACGCCGAGCGCGCGCGCCACCGCCTCCGGGGCCGGAATCTGGCGTGGCGCGGGATCGACCACCCGGACCAGCGATTTGCGGCCACGCTCGGCGTCCAGGGTCTGCGCCAGCAGCTTGGCCGGCAAGTCCAGATACACCCCGCCGGGGCGCCCGGACACCGCTGCGCGGATCGCGCGCGCGACGCCAATGCCGATGTCCTCGGCATGCAGCACCCGGTAGGCGGCCTTGGCATAAGGCCTGGCCGCATTGAGCTGATCCATCTCCTCATAGTCGCCCTGCTGGAGGTCGACGATCTCGCGCTCCGACGAACCGCTGATGAGGATCATCGGGAAGCAGTTGGTCGTGGCATTGGCCAGTGCGGTCAGGCCGTTGAGGAAACCCGGCGCCGAGACGGTGAGGCATATGCCCGGCTTCTGGGTCAGGTAGCCGGCGATCGCCGCCGCGTTGCCGGCATGCTGCTCGTGGCGGAACCCGATGAAGCGCAGGCCCTCGGCCTGCGCCAGGCGGGCAAGATCGGTAATCGGGATGCCGACCAGGCCGAAGATGGTGTCGATACCGTTGCACTTGAGCGCATCGACGACAAGATGGAAGCCGTCGGTGAGCTCGGTTGTCGTTGCTTCGCTGGACATGTTGAGAACCCTTTCCCCTTTGGTTAGGTAAAAGCGGGCGCTACCGGATAAGTCCCGGCCTGCCGGACATCATGCCTGGCGCGGGTTCGACCGATCCGTCGCCCGAACCCGCGCCTAAGCCGCGGAGGACCAGCGGGCATCGCCCGCGATCCGCGTGGAGGTCTCCGGACATGCGCCGCCTCCATCGTGCGGGCGCAGTGTACGAGCCCGCGCTCGGGGGTGCACTTGACTTGAATCATCTTTTCGAAAATTCGCGCCGCCCGCGGCGCGACGGCAAGTCGGGCGCGCCGCCGCCGGCACGCCCGCCCGCGCGGCTACCCGGCCATTGATTTGCCGCCACCGTAGCTCGACAGCGGCGTCAGCGTGCCGCCCCGGCTGACGCGCACGGCGCAGTACTTGAATTCCGGAATCTTGCCGAACGGGTCGAGCACCGGGTTGGTCAGCAGGTTGGCAGCCGCCTCGTAATAGCAGAACGGCATGAACACCCCGCCGCGCGGCGTCCCCTCTTCAGCGCGCGCATACAGCGATACCTTGCCGCGCCTGGACTCGACGGTGATGATGTCGCCGGGTGCTGCTCCCATCTGCTCCAGATCGAGCGGGTGCAACATGGCGACCGCGAACGGCTCGATGACATCGAGCACCGACGCACGGCGGGTCATCGAACCTGTGTGCCAATGCTCGAGCTGGCGGCCGGTGATGAGCACGAAGGGATACGCCGCGTCCGGTTGCTCGGCCGCCGGAATCAGGTCGGCCGGCACCAGCTTGGCGCGCCCGGTCGGTGTCGGAAAACGCTCGGTAAAGACCACGGGCGTGCCGGGATCGCCCTCGGCCTCCAGCGGATAGGTAAGCCCGGATTCCGCGTTGAGGCGTTCCCAGGTCATGCCGGCGATGGAAGGCATGGCGTGGCGCATCTCGTCGAACACCTCGGCCACGCCGCTGTCCTCGCCCTGGTAATTCCAGTCCAGGCCGAGCCGCCGCGCGATCTCCTGGATGATCCACAAATCCTGGCGCGCCTGCCCCGGGCATTCGAGCGCACGCCGGCCCAACTGGACCATGCGGTCGGTATTACTGAAGGTGCCGGTCTTCTCGGGAAAGGCCGAAGCCGGCAACACCACGTCGGCGAGATAGGCCGTCTCGGTCATGAATATGTCCTGCACCACCAGGCATTTCAGGTTGGCCATCGCCTCGCGCGCATGCTGCAGATCCGGGTCGGACATCGCGGGGTTCTCGCCCATGATGTACATGCCCCAGATCTTTGCCGGATCGGTGTCGGGCGCCATCGCCTTGCGCATGATCTCCACCACGGTCAGGCCGGGCTTGCGGTCAAGGCTGGCGTTCCACAACTTCTCGAACTTCGCATTGGCCTCCGGGTTGTCGACCCGCCGGTAGTCCGGATACATCATCGGAATCAGGCCGGCGTCGGAGGCACCCTGGACATTGTTCTGCCCGCGCAGGGGGTGCAGTCCCGTGCCCGGCCGGCCGATCTGCCCGGTCATCATGCACAGCGCGATCAAGCAACGCGCGTTGTCGGTGCCGTGGATGTGCTGCGAAATGCCCATGCCCCACAGGATCATCGCGCTCTTCGCGGTAGCGAATGCGCGCGCGACCTCGCGTATGGTTGAGGCCGGGATGCCGCATATCTTTTCCATCACCTCGGGCGCGTAGCCGCGCACGTTTTGCGCCAGCGCCTCGTAGCCGCTGGTGCGATCCCGCACGAACGCCTCGTTGACCAGGCCTTCCTCGACGATGGTGTACATCATCGCGTTGAGCAGGGCGACATCGGTGTCGGCCTTGAATTGCAGGTAGCGCCAGGCGCTGCGGTGCAGATCGTTGCGGCGCGGATCGGCGACCACCAGCCTGGTGCCGTTCCTGGCAGCGTTCTTGATCCATGTCGCGGCCACCGGATGATTGGAGGTCGGATTGGCGCCGATTACCAGAACGAGTTCGGCATGGCGGACGTCTGAGACCTGGTTGGAAACCGCGCCGGAACCCACGCCTTCAAGCAGCGCCGAAACCGACGAGGCATGGCATAGCCGCGTGCAGTGGTCGACGTTGTTGCTGCCGAAGCCGGTACGCACCAGCTTCTGGAACAGATAGGCCTCCTCGTTGCTGCCTTTGGCCGAGCCGAAGCCGGCCAGCGCGTACCGGCCATGCGAATCGCGCAGCGCCTTGAGCCCGCCCGCGGCCATGTCCAGGGCCTCCTCCCAGCTCGCTTCGCGAAATATCTCGTGCAATTGCGCCGGA